>JAAEOZ010000651.1 GCA_024222685.1 Gammaproteobacteria bacterium
AATACAGAATATCAAATCCTGGCTGACGAGTTAAATTCGTATAAATTTACATTGCAATTTGGGAATTAAAATACCAAAATGCAATAATGATTAAGCGTGTTCTGGCAAAGGCAATTATAAATGCATTGGCAACAATACCGGTTGTTGCGATCCTGGGGTCTCGCCAGGTAGGTAAAACAACGCTTGCGCTTGAAGTGGCTAATACCAATCGAGACAAAGAAGTGACTTACCTTGATCTGGAGCTTGATTCCGATCTGAGTAAGCTGAACGAACCGGAAAGCTACCTTCGCCGCTTTAACAATAAACTCCTCATCATAGACGAAATACAAAGGAAACCAGACCTGTTTAGAACGCTTCGTAGCCTGGTGGATGAGCGTAAGCGTGCAGGCGAAAAAGCTGGACAGTTTCTGTTATTAGGTTCCGCCTCTCGAGATTTAATCCAGCAATCATCGGAATCACTGGCTGGTCGTATTCGTTTTCTTGAGCTTAGCCCCTTCTCTGTCCTCGAATTAATTCAGCATGATTCGAGAGAATTTGAGCTGGAACGACTGTGGATGAGAGGCGGCTATCCTGATAGTTATCTTGCGGATAGTGACGAAAACAGCTGGAGTTGGCGGTCGGATTTTATTGCAACCTATGTAGAGCGTGACATACCTTTGATGGGACCAGGAGTTCCAGCTTCTCGTATGAAACGAGTCTGGAGTATGCTGGCACATTGCCATGGCCATCAGGTGAATATGTCTACCTTAGGCCGCAGTCTCGAGGTAGATCATAAAACAATTCGATCTTACCTCGATATACTTACCGATTTCTATATGGTGAGACAGTTACAACCCTGGGCGGGAAATACCAGGAAAAGGCTGGTAAAGTCACCGAAGGTGTATCTTCGTGATAGCGGTTTGCTTCATCAACTATTGAATATTTCCGACTTTGAAACCCTTCTAGGGCATCCAGTACTTGGTGCGAGTTGGGAAGGGTTTGTAATTGAAAATATCATTCAAGGCTTGTCGAATAAATGGCGCTATAGCTATTACCGTACAACTGCTCAGGCAGAGCTGGACCTGGTATTGGAAGGCCCCGGTAACGAAGTGCTTGCTGTAGAAATAAAGCGATCAATTGCGCCAAAAGTAGGTAAGGGTTTTCATTTGGCCTGCGAAGATGTCGGTGCTACAAGGAAGGTGGTGGTTTATTCAGGCGACGAAATATACCCCCTCACTAATGACACTGAAGCAATAGGTCTCGATGCCTTTCTGAGGAGATATCATCAAGTATGAATCAGCTTCATGGTTTAAATAACAGGGAAAATTTATCATGAAAATCTGGGTAGATGGCGATGCCTGCCCCGTGGTTATTCGGGATGTACTCTGTAAAGCTGCCGAACGCACCGCTACGACGACTACTTTTGTGGCTAATCAGGCTGTTCCTATCCCCCGATCAAAATGCATAAGGTCGATTCAGGTCGCATCGGGTTACGATGCTGCCGATAATGAAATTGTTGCCAGGCTCGAGGCGGGCGATCTCGTTATTACCAGTGATATTCCACTGGCCTCGGATGCCATCGAAAAGGGTGCTATGGTACTCAGTCCACGGGGGGAGATTTACGATGCCGATAATATTCGGGCGCGTCTGACGATGCGCGATTTTATGGAATCCCTGCGTGCCAGCGGTGTAGATTCGGGCGGGCCGCCACCACTTAGCCAGGCTGACCGTAAAACTTTTGCCGGCCATCTGGATAAATGGTTGCAAAATGTTGTCCAAAACTGATAGTTGTTTGGCTTGAAAAACTTTTACCAAACCCTATTTATCAGCAAGTGAGGAATTACTGGGATTAATTCATGTTAAATATGAATTTTCACGAAGTGGTAGTGGTTGAAACCGACCAGCAGGAGTGGGTTGCCAGCCCCATGGCGGGTGTCTGGCGAAAACCACTGGCCCGCGAAGCCGACGAGCACGGGCATACTACCAGTGTCGTGCGCTTCGATGCGGGATCGCATTTTTCACCTCACGTACATCCCCTGGGTGAAGAAATTCTGGTGCTGGAAGGAGTGTTTTCAGATGAACATGGTGATTATCCAGCTGGTTCGTATTTACGGCACCCACCTGGTTCTTCGCATACGCCATTTAGCCGCAAGGGATGTATTATTTTTGTCAAGCTGGATCAGTTTCATGCCGAGGATGAAGATACTATTCGTATCGACACTCAGTCCACTGACTGGCTGCCCGGTGAAGGCAAGTCTCTGGTAATGCCGTTGCACGAAAATGACTACGAAAGTGTGTCATTGATGAAATGCCCGGCTTATACTCGGCTGGATCCACATCGACACTTCGGCGGCGAAGAGGTTTTTGTGATTTCGGGTTCGTTGAAGGATGAATGGGGCGTTTATCCTGCCGGTACCTGGTTGCGAAATCCACACGATAGTGAGCATTGCCCATACGTCGAGGAAGAAACCATAGTGTGGTTGAAATCGGGGCATTTGCCGATTTAATTTGAACGTTATACAGATTTACAGAACTGTCATTATTGAAATAAGAGGTCGTAGTTGTCACAGCAGGAAATTCTTCAGTTAAAACAATTTGCCAGCCAACAGATTGTTGGTCAGCAGTCGCTTATAAATCGATTGTTGATCGCGATACTGGCTGATGGTCATTTACTGGTTGAGGGTGCGCCGGGGCTTGCCAAAACACGCTCAATAAAAGTCATAGGTGAGGGTATAGAGGGTGATTTTCATCGCATTCAGTTTACTCCTGATCTATTACCGGCCGATCTGACCGGTACCGAAATTTACCGGCCTCAGGATGGTAGCTTTAATTTCCAGCGTGGGCCTTTGTTCCACAACCTGGTTCTTGCCGACGAAATAAATCGTGCACCTGCAAAAGTTCAGTCAGCCCTGCTGGAAGCGATGGCTGAGCGCCAGATCACGGTAGGTGCCGAAACCTATGCTCTGCCCGAAGTGTTTCTGGTCATGGCGACTCAGAATCCACTGGAGCAGGAAGGTACTTATCCATTACCGGAGGCCCAGCTCGATCGCTTTTTAATGCATGTGCGGGTTGACTATCCGAATGCGGATGAAGAAAAGCAGATTTTACATTTAACCAGAGCTGAGGCGCGTAACGATAATGCTGCTGGGAAAAGTGAAATTCCACGCCTGAGTCAACAGACATTGCTTAGTGCGCGTAACGCTGTGCTCGATACTTATCTGGCCGATAATCTGGAAGATTACATTATCGAACTGGTGCTGGCGACCCGGCAGCCTGATCGGTACGGGGATGATCTGCTCGGCTGGATTCAATATGGTGCGAGTCCGCGTGCGAGTATGGCGCTGGATCGATGTGCCCGCGCTTATGCCTGGCTTGAAGACCGGGATTTTGTTACACCGGAAGATATTCAGGTCATTGCTGCCGATGTATTAAGACATCGCATCATTCTCAGTTATGAAGCTGAAGCGGACGGCATCACCCCGGACCGATGTATCGAGGAACTTCTGGCTCGCGTCGCAGTACCCTGATTTATATCCGTTATGCAGCATTCCGAGGATCCAGGCGATGATATTATCCGTGTTCGGCAATCGACGTTGATCGGTTTGAATCGCGATGCCGCTTCCATTCCACTGATATCGAACTCGATTAAAGCACACAAAGCCGGGGGGTTTCTGTCAGCCTTTCGCGGCAGAGGTATGGAGTTTCATGAGTCGAGGCTCTACCAGCCTGGTGACGACATTCGATCTATAGACTGGCGTGTGACGGCCCGCAGCGGGCGTACGCATACCAAAGTTTATCGTGAAGAGCGAGAGCGTCCGGTGATACTCTGGCTTGACCTGCAGCAATCAATGTTCTTCGGTACGCGCAATTATTATAAATCCGTGCTGGCATCGCGTCTCGCGGCGTTACTGGCCTGGAGTAGTGTGCAACACGGAGATCGGGTTGGTGGACTGGTTTTTTCGGAGCTAGACCATTTTGAAGCCCGCCCTCGACGGGGCAAAGCGGCGGTTCTGCATTATATTCAGCAACTGGTTGCCCATCGTGCCTGGCTGCAGCAGTCAGACCAGTCACAGGCCCCTTTAAATAATGCAGAACAGGCGCTAAATCGTTTGAGACATGTAACACGCCCGGGTAGTCTGGTTGTGTTAATCAGCGATTTTCGATTTATCGAGGAGAGTAGCCGGGTTCATCTGGCTCAGCTTGCTCGGCACAATGATGTGGTGTTGTTATTCACCCATGACCCACTGGAACAGGCGTTGCCGCCTTCGGGATATTACAGGTTGACCGATGGTAGTCAGGAGCTCGCCATTGATACCGCGAATCAGGGTAACAGAGATCAATACAGTGGTCGCTTCCAGCGGCACTACGAATCTCTGGTGAAAATGTGCAATCAGTTACAATTGTTCCTGATCGATATTTCGACCGAAGACGATGTGCTGGAAACACTTAAAAACGGCCTTGGTTTACGCCGATTTAAGCACCGAAAATGAATCAGCTGGAATTACGAGATATTCACTTACCTGAAGCCGCGCTCTGGTGGCCGCCTGCGCCGGGTTGGTGGTTTTTGTTGGTAGTAATAGTCATTCTAATTTTTATTACACCATGGCTATATCGGTTGATACGGCGCAGATCGATGAAAAAACGCTCATCCCGCACATTTAGTCTAATCAGAAAACGATTCCAGCAGAATGCAGATCAACGCTTATTGCTGGCAGATTTATCGAGCCTGTTGCGGCGTGTGGTGATGACTTATCAGGGGCGTCAGCAAATTGCTGGACTAACCGGTGATGAATGGGTTAAGCGGATGGCCGAGCTGACAGGAAAGCCATGTTTTAGCGAAGAGCAGTTGCAGTTACTGAGTCGCGGACAGTACGCACGAGAGATAAAAATAGATCACCAGGCACTACTCAAAAGCTGCGAACGCTGGATAAATGCCCTGCCGCGGGGGAGCTCAGATGTTTCAGTTTGAGTGGCCATGGGTTTTTCTGGCCTTACCTTTGCCGCTATTGGTCTATTACCTGTTTCCAGCCGGTGTTGAACGCCATGAAGCGGCATTACGAGTACCGTTTTTACAGGATTTTCGTCTATCACAGCAGACAGAGCTTCAATCTCGGCGCAAATTCTGGTTAAAGCTCATGTGCTTAATGGCGTGGTTGTTACTGGTAGCGGCCGGAAGTCGCCCACAGTTCCTCGGTGAATCGATCGGTATCGATATTAGCGGTAGAGATTTAATGATGGCTGTAGACCTGTCAGACAGCATGCGCATTGGCGACTTCAAGATAAACGGCGATGAGGTGAATCGTCTGGTGGCAACTAAATATGTTGCCAGTCAGTTTATTGAAAGAAGAAAAGGTGACAGACTGGGGTTAATACTTTTTGGAAGCCGGGCTTATCTGCAAGCACCGTTGACTTTTGATACTAAAACTATCAATCAGTTATTGCTGGAATCGGCTATAGGGCTCGCCGGTGAACGCACTGCTATAGGTGATGCTATCGGCCTGTCGCTGAAAAGGCTTGAGCAGAGTGATTACGATTCACGAGTATTGATTCTGATTACCGACGGGGCGAATACCGCCGGAGAAGTTACACCATTAAAGGCTGCCGAGCTGGCTGCTGAACACGGGCTTAAAATATATACCATAGGTGTAGGTGCCGATGAGCAGATAAAGTCTACCTGGTTTGGGGTTCGAAAAATAAATCCTTCGGCCCAACTGGATGAAAAAACTCTACGTGGTATTGCAGAAATGACTGGCGGGCGTTATTTTCGAGCCAGAGATACCGAAGAATTCGAACAGATTTATAAGGTGCTCGATGAACTCGAACCGCTCAACAGAGAGCAGCAAACGCTTCGACCGGTAGAGACTTTGTTTTACTGGCCGCTGTCGGCAGCGCTGTTACTGTCATTGATAGTATATCTGCAAACTTTATGGGGTCGGCAGACATGATTGAGCAGTTTCACTTCCTGCGGCCTGGCTGGCTTCTGGCCGTGATTCCACTGGCCTGGCTGGTATGGCACGGCCTGCATCGAAATCATAGAAGTCGAAGCTGGCAATCAGTGGTCGATTCACAGCTATTGCCACATTTACTCAAAGCTGGAGTTTCCATACAACGTAATAGCTTATCGGTACTGGTTTCGATCTGTGGGCTTGTTACCATTATTGCGTTAGCCGGACCGGTTTGGGAAAGGCTGCCACAGGCAATTTTTAATCAGCAGTCGGCATTGGTGATTGCGCTGGATTTATCACGTTCAATGGACGTCGGCGATGTCAAACCCAGCCGTCTGACTCGCGCACGACATAAAGTAGCCGATCTTTTGTCAATGCGTAAAGAGGGTCAGACAGCGTTAATTAGTTATGCATCTGAAGCATTCATCGTGACTCCGTTAACAGAAGATAGCGCTACCATAGCTGCATTGTTGCCAAGCCTCGCAACTGAAATTATGCCGGCACAGGGAAGTCGTGCTGATAAAGCAGTGAGTCAGGCGTTTGAATTGTTTAAAAATGGTGGAATCACTCAGGGTGACATTTTGCTGGTTAGCGATGGCTTTGGTCAGCTTGAAATTGATAACATAAAGCAGTTACTCAAGCAGAATAGCCAATTCCGCCTGTCGATACTGGCAGTGGGAACTGAAGATGGCGGGCCGATACCACTGGTAAATGGTGGCTTTCTCAAAGATGAAAATGGAGCTATTGTTATCCCGCGTTTGCAGTCACAGGCTATGCGTCAGCTAGCCGATACCGGGGGTGGTAATTACCAGCGTTTAGTCGCCTCCGATGCAGACATCCAGGTTTTATTCGATACTTTGCAGACCAGTGCGTTTGAAAACGATGCCAGTATCAGCGATCTGAGTGCCGACCTGTGGCGAGAGCAGGGTCCCTGGCTGGTGTTGCTGGTTATGCCGTTAATCGCATTACTATTCAGGCGCGGATGGATTCTGACTCTGTTTATCTTTTTATTACCGCTGCCACCCGATGCCGGGGCGCTTGAATGGAATGAACTATGGAGCAATAAAAATCAACGGGGTAGTCAGGCTTTTGAGCAGGGAGATCATAGTTCGGCAGCCGAGCTGTTTGAAAATCCCGAATGGAAAGCGTCTTCCCTTTACCGTGCACAAGATTATGAACAGGCACTGGAGTACTGGGAGAACAGCGACAGTGATGACGCAGATTACAACCGCGGTAATGCACTGGCTAAATTAGGCGAACTGGAAGAAGCGATAGCGGCTTATGATCGGGTGTTGCAAAGAAACCCGAACCACGATGATGCAGCCTATAATAAAAAACAGCTCGAAGCGTTTGTTAAGCAGCAGCAACAACAACAGCAACAGCAACAGCAACAGGAATCCGAACAGGATCAGCAAAATCAATCGGATCAGCAACAAAGTGAACAAAATCAGAATAGTCAGTCTCAGCAGTCCTCCGAAGATGAATCTGATAACAGTGAAACTGACCAGGCTAACACTAAGGAATCGCAGGAAGCGCAACAGGAATCCAGCCAGCTCGAGCAGCAGGATCTCGATCAACAAATGTCGGAGCAGGCAGCTGAGCAGTGGCTACGGAAAATTCCGGATGATCCGGGTGGACTACTTCGCAGGAAGTTTCTTTATCAATATCGTCAGCGTAGTGATATCAGCAAATCACAGCAACCCTGGTAGCATGAACCTATGAAACGGCATCAATATTTTCTATTGTTAGTTTTACTGTTTCATGCAGTTGTAGAGGCCAATATTACGGTATCGATCGATCGTAATCCGGTGCATGTAAACGAGTCATTTCAATTATTTTTTGATGCCGATGAAGCGCCCGATGACGATCCCGACTTTTCACCGCTACAGCAGTATTTTGTGATTCTCAACAGCAGTCAGAATAGTAGTATCAGCATTATTAACGGCAACTACAAACGTAGTATCAAGTGGACACTGCAATTAATGCCCAAACAGGTAGGCGAAATTGTTGTGCCAACTATACATTTCGGTGACGATAAAACGGAACCATTTCAGATATCGGTAAAGCCAGCCTCACAGTCCGACGATGCATCGGATCGGGGCCTGATATTCGAGCTGTCTGCTGATCGAGAGTCGGTCGATGTTCAGGGACAGGTCATTATTACCATGCGTCTGATGAGTGATACCAATATTACTGCTTATGAGTTTGGAGAACTGGTTGTCGATAATATCGATGTCGTTACTGAACCACTTGGTGAGGTTAAGCGTTTTCAGACGCGACTGGGAGACAGGCCTTATCTGGTGCTCGAACAGAAATTCGCGTTGTTCCCTCAAAGTAGCGGCAATATGGCGATAAAGCCTGTGCAGGGCCAGGTACGACTGGCTTCGTCGTCGGGTTCGGTATTCGACCCTTTCCAGAGGCGAGGTGAAATTCGTAGCGTTAATTCGCCAGAGCTGAAAATACGGGTAGCTGGAATTGACCCTGCTTTTTCCGCAAAGCACTGGTTACCGGCTACCAGTTTACGACTTAATGAGGTATGGCAGAATGATCTGCATAATCTGGTGGCAGGTGAGCCGATTACACGGACTATCATGCTGGTAGCAGAGGGTTTGACTGCAGCCCAGCTACCGCCACTCGATCAGGGACAGATAAGTGGTATTAAACAGTATCCGGATCAGGCAGTGCTGGACGATCAGCGTAGTGATAAGGGAATTATCGGTGTGCGGCAGCAGAAAGTTGCGTTGATTCCTACTGCTGGAGGAAACTATAACTTACCCGAGATCAGGCTGCCCTGGTGGAATACGGTGACTGGCCGCCAGGAGGTTGCCACAATCCCATCCAGAACCATCGCAGTAAAAGCAGCGCTAGCAGCGCAACAGCAAGCCATCGAAGCCGCTGTGGTTCCTGAAATCACTCAGCAACTGGAATCGGCACAGAACGATATCAGGCCACAAACCAGCCACTTCTGGATATGGTTGAGTCTTTTCCTCGCCTGTGGCTGGTTTGCCAGTGCGGTACTCTGGTGGCGGCAGCATCGTCAGTCAGATCAGTTAGATAGTAAAGACCTACCGGTTCAGCTTAAGCTGAAGCAGGCGACTCTGCAGTTAAAACAGGCCTGCCAGGCAAATAATGCTGCCGATGCCAGGGACGCATTGCTGCCGTGGGCAAGCGCATTACCAGTCGGGGTTGAGATCAGCAACTTAAATCAGTTAGCCCGCTATTTTGGTGAACCGCTAAAAACACAGATCGATAGCATGAACCAGAGTCTCTACGGTGCCGCCAGACTGCCCTGGCAGGGGTCTGAGTTGTGGCATGCCTGCCACAAGATTGTAGAACAGACAAAGTCGACAGCGACGATTCAAGAGTCGGGCCTGCCGGCTCTGAACCCTTAAACTCCTCGCAGATATCGGGTAACTTCGATAGACTCTGATTACCAGCCAGGTAGCAGACAGCGGTCTATGGAATTCACGCAACAACAGCAGATTTATATCGGTATCGCCATCGCGGTAATAGGTATTATCGGGTTAATTTTGCGTCATTATTCGACTCGTCTGAAGACAGAAGCGGCTGTCAATAGTCAGTTGGAAACCAGTCTTGCATTAAAAACCCAGGCTTATGATCAACTCGATCAAGGTTTGCAGGAAACTAAATTATCGCTGGAACAGTTCCGGCAGCAGGCGCAGTCGTTAAACGAAGACTTACACAGTCGCGAAAAAACCATACAGGCACTTGACATGAAAATGCAAAGTGAGCGTCAGTTAAGTCAGCAGAAATTGCAGCAGTTTGAGGAGAATCGTAAACAACTCAAGCTGGAGTTTGAGAACCTGGCAAACCAGATTCTGAAATCAAGCCAGAGTGAATTTAGTCAAAAGAGTCGAGAAGGACTCGATCTTTTTCTTAAGCCGTTTCGTCAGCAGGTAAACGATTTCAAAACCCGTGTTGAAGAAATTCATAGTAAGGAATTGACTCAACGTGCCGAACTGAAATCTGAATTGAAGCAGTTGCATGAACTCAACCGACAAATGACCGAGGAAGCCAGTAATCTTACTACTGCGCTCAAAGGTGAAAAGAAAACTCAGGGTAACTGGGGAGAGCTGATTCTCGAAAATGTGCTGGATCGTTCGGGATTAATTGCCGGCAAAGATTATCAGCGCGAGGTAAGTTTCAAAACCGAAGACGGCCGCCGCCGCCCCGATGTCATTGTTTATCTACCGGAAGAAAAGCATCTGGTGATCGATGCAAAAGTATCATTGAACGCATATACACGATTTGTTAATTCCGAAGATGAGGCTGAGCGTGCGCTCGCTATTAAAGAGCATGTTGCTGCATTTGCACAGCGCATGAGTGAGCTCTCAGAAAAAAATTATTTCGATTTGCCTGGTATTAAGTCGCCCGAAATGGTTTTCATGTTTGTACCTGTGGAATCGGCTTTTGTCGAAGCTATAAAGGCAGATGAACAGTTGTTTCATGCCGCCATAGACAGGCGTATTTTGATTACGACTCCGACTACTCTGTTAACTAGCCTGAATATCGTACGGCAATTATGGCGATTTGAGGATCAGAATAAACATACCGCCAGACTGGCCGATTCCGCAAGTGGTGTTTACAATCAGCTTCGACTGTTTCTGGAGAGTATGGATTCTCTCGGCGATCAGCTCGATAAAGCGCAGAACACATACCGCAAGGCGCGTGATCGGCTCGCCTCGGGCAAAGGTAATCTGGTGAAACGTGTTGCCGAATTTGAGAAACTGGGCATTTCGGTAAAAAATGAAATGCCAAAAGCATTTGTTGAGCAGGCCAGCCTGGAGATGGCAACCCTGGAATCGAGTGAATCCGATTAACCAACTTGAAAAATCTCATTTTAGCGTTATATCTAGCTTAGTGTAATTCATCTTTATCAAAGTAATTCGGCAATGAAATATCAGGATTATTACCAAATACTCGGTGTCTCGCGAGACGCATCGGGCGCAGATATCAAAAAGTCTTACCGTAAACTGGCCAGGCTGTATCACCCCGATGTTAACAAAGAAGAAGGTGCCGAAGAAAAATTCAAAGAGATCAATGAGGCTCACGAAGTCCTCAAAGATTCGGAAAAACGTCAGGCTTATGATCGTTTCGGCTCGGACTGGAAACACGGTAATGAATTCCACACGGCGGGGGCCGGTGCAGGTAGTTATCGTGGTGGCGGTGGTGGTTTTAGCGGTGGAGATTTCAGTGATTTTTTCGAGTCGATATTCGGTGGCGACTTTCAGCAACAGGGAAGGCAGCAGCCGGGACAGCGGCCTCGTCAACAGGCGCCGGCCAAAGGTGAAGACCAGGAATTGAAGCTTAGTATTACCCTCGAAGAAGCCTTCAACGGAGGTACTAAAACCATTCAGTACCCACAGAAAAACCCTGCTGGGCATGGTGCTGTGGAAATGAAGAAGTTAAAGGTCAATTTACCTAAAGGCGTCACCGGGGGCCAGAAGATACGGTTGAGTAAGCAGGGGCATCCTTCGGCACAGGGGGGAGAGCCGGGAGACTTATATCTGGAGATGACAATTCAACCGCATAAATTTTTCAGGATAGAAGGTAATGACCTGTTATTGCGACTTGTGCTGACACCCTGGGAAGCTGCATTGGGCACTAGTGTCAAAGTTCCAACAATTGACGGTAGTGCAGAACTAAAAATAAAACCCGGTATGCAATCAGGACAAAAGATGCGATTAAAAGGTAAGGGCATGCGAGGTGAAGCGACAGGCGATCAACTGGTTGAGATAATGATTCAGACACCTCCCGCAGACGATGAAAAAGCACAGGAATTCTATCGGCAGATGCAGAAGCAGTTTGATTTTAAGCCACGGAATTTTTAAATTTTGATGAAATTGCTGACGGGCATAGCATTGCTACTGGCACTAACGGCATCTCATGCCGCCTTACCGCTTGCAGTCGATGGTCAGGCGCTACCCAGCCTGGCACCGATGCTGGAAAAAGTCACCGCTGCAGTCGTTAATATTGCCACACGCGGGCAATCCAAAAGACGGATTGAAATACCGCTCGCGAATGACCCGTTGTTTCGACGATTTTTTGATTTACCCACAATAGAAAGTGTCCGCGAAACCAGTAGCCTGGGTTCTGGCGTTATCATTGATAGTGAGCAGGGCTATATTCTAACCAATCACCATGTTATCGAAGATGCTTATCAGATAACGGTGACATTGACCGATGGTCGCGAGCTCAATGCAGAAATTATCGGCCGCGATCCGGATACCGATATTGCCGTCATACAGGTCGCAGCTGAAGATTTACATTCGCTCAAACTGGCCGACTCAAAAAAAGTGCGTGTGGGTGATTTTGTTGTTGCAATCGGCAATCCCTACGGCCTCGGGCAGACGGTGACTTCGGGTATTGTCTCGGCACTTGGGCGTTCAGGGCTGGGTATTGAGTCTTATGAAGATTTCATCCAGACCGATGCCTCGATCAATCTCGGAAATTCCGGTGGAGCTCTGGTGAATTTAGGTGGAGAGCTGGTCGGTATTAATACAGCTATTTTCGGTGCTGGAAATGGCAATGTCGGTAGTATCGGTATCGGCTTTGCCATCCCGATAAACATGGCTCACGATATCATGCAGCAGCTGGTCAAACACGGTGAAGTAAAGCGTGGACGTTTCGGTGCACAGGGCCAGGATCTGACTCCGCAACTGGCACAGGCTTTCGGTATCGAACTCAACAACGGATTTATTGTTACCCAGATCGAAAGTGCCTCACCGGCCGCCAAAGCTGGTTTACAGGTCGGTGACGTCATCGTATCTGCTAACAGACGAAAAATACGCAGCTCGGATGATATGCGCAATCTTGTCGGGTTATTACGCATGGGCCAGAGTATCGACATTGAACTCTATCGCGACGGCAAAGTGAAAAAACTGAGCGCAGTTATTCGACCGATTGACATTCATATTGTCGATGGCGTTGAGCTTCACCAGAAGCTCGCCGGCGCACAAATTGGTGAAATGCGTGAAACCAAACTACAACGCGGGCTGGTGGAATATTTACAGGTTCAGGAAGTCGTTCGCGGCTCGAATGCGTGGAATGCAGGTATCCGTGCAGGCGATGATTTTTACTCGATTAATAAACAGTTGATTGGCACAGTAGATGAGGCTCAGGAAGTGATAGAAAACAACCGACGTGGGTTGATTCTGACTATACACCGTGGTAACCGGGAATTGTTTTTGTTGATTGAATAAAATAATATTTGCATAGGATCGTAACCCATGACCCCGTTCGATGCTAGCTCGATGACTTCTATACCTACAGCCCAAAATCTACCAGATATCTAACGCTAGTTAATTCAGGCGATGTAGAATAGAGCCAGATTAAAACAGGTATTGCGATGGATGACCTAAATTTCCAACCATTCTATGATCGTTTTGCTAACCAGTTGATGGTTCCTTTTCTGGGTAAGATTGTCATTTCAATCGCGCTAGGCGTTATGTTTATTGGGCCGCATTATTTGTTTGCAGACAAATGGTTCCAGGCTACAAGCATCCTGTTGGCGGTGATTATCAGCGTGGCTTTGTTAAGTTTGTATTATGCCACTCATGTATTCAGATCAATTCTTCCTGTAATGGTAAGGCATATAAAAGATAACGGCAGTTTATTGCGGAAGCCAATAGAAAATTATTTATCTGCCAAAAGCCTGGTTTTTTGTGGCCTGTCATTTGCTGCTATCAATTGCTTTTTAGCGGGTAAATTCGGTATTCCTGAGAGCCAGGTAGTTGGGCAATCCGCGCCTTTCGGCTATACCGTTACGCTCTATTGGGGATATTTTCTGGCTGGTTTCGTCTGTGGTATGGCCGTTCAGGGAATTGTAACGGTCTGTCATGCCATTGGTGTTTATGGATCAAATGCTCAAGCTAAGCTGGATTACACATCGCCTGATAATTGTGGCGGGACCTTGTTTCTCGGCAATGCCCTGATGATCTTCGGTTCGGTGACATTATTGGTTGGCATTCTTATTAGCCTGTACATAATTAAAACCGAATGGGGCGTATCAAATGATTTTGTCACATCACTTAAAATAGTTTGGGTAATTTTTCCTTACTTGATGTCTTTTGTCGTTTTTATAGTTCCGGTCCTTACCCTCAACAAATCACTGACTGAATATAAGAGCCGGCAGGAATACAAGCTCCAGACAACGCTCCATAGAATTAGAGATAGTATTGACAAAGGTGGAGAAGTCGATCTTGATGATTTGCGTAAACAGTATGAATTTAATCAGGATATGCGAGAAAAATTACACAAGATGCGAACCTGGCCTTATGGTCTGGATACTAATGCGAAATATTTGACTGTGGTTATAGCGAATACTTACGCTTTTTATCAATCTGCTGAAAGCGAGATTTCTGCGCTGGCTAATTTGGCAGGATTACAGTGACGAGGACTATAGTTTAGTGCTGCCTCTCTATCGGTGCTTTGTTCGGACTATCACTTGCCTGTTGCTTTTCAGCTCAGATGTTGTGGCCGACTGGCAAGAGGTGAAGCATTCTGATAAATCTATTAAAACCTTCACTCGAGATATAGCCGGATCAAGCTACAGAGAATTTAAAGGTGAAGTGATCATGCAGACTAGCATGGCCAGTTTAGTGGCTTTGTTCGACGATACTGCTGCCTGTCCGAAATGGATTTTTGAATGCCGCTCAGCACAGGAGATTGATGTCATTGATTTTAGCGAGCGATATATATACCAGGTTAACACTGTTCATCGATTTGCGACTACACGCGACTATATCGTCCATAGCAAAATGGTTCAGCATCCGGGAAGTGAAAACATTTCCATTTATTTAAAAGCCAGACCAGACTATTGTATTGATAATTCTCAGAGCCTTTGCCAAAAAATTAATCGCTCTAATTTTATCAGAGTCACACGCCTGGTTGGCAGGTTTGATCTGGAGCAAATTGATGAACAACATATTAAAGTTAGCTGGACTCAACATATTGAGCCCGCCGGTTATCTGTTGAAATATATAACCAACTATCTTCTGGACAATATTCCCTATAGAACGCTGAAGAAAATGCGCAAGATTGTTATCCAGAATAAATATCGCTTAGCGGAATTTATAAAAGATTCGTCTGGAGTTATTGTCGGTATTCAACAGTAACCTGGTGGAGAACTCTTTTGATGAAGATTTTGTATTTACGATGGTTTGGGCTGTTACTTTCGGTCATTATCGAGTTTTTGTTTTTTAGTGATATGCTTGGAGGGATGGTGTTCGTGTTTGGAGTAACTAAACGCCTGACCTTAAGTGTGTTGTTTGCATCAGCCTGTTTTTATTCATTAAAACCGAAAGGTAGCTAATGTCGCCTGTCAAGCATGTCAAGAACGACGAACAAAAGATGCACGTGTCTTACATGAGACGCTATGGCTAAACGGAGAAAACGTGACAGACACAAACCAGAAGAGTAAAGAGTTATTTGACGCAGGGCTGTATTGTGCTGAAAGCGTCCTGAAAGCAATTGCCGATGAAGAAAATATCAGTTCACCATTAATTCCTGGAATAGCAACTGGATTTTGTAGCGGTATGTCACGTACATGCAACATGTGTGGCGCTCTTACTGGTGGCATGCTGGCGTTAAATATCGTGCTCGGTCGAAGCTCTACCGATGAGACGGTTGAAAGGAATTACGAAGCAATACAATCCCTCATAAACGGCTTTAAAGGTGAATTTGGTTCAACCAATTGCAAAGAGCTTTTGGGTTGTGATTTAGGAACAAATGAAGGTCAAAAGGAATTTAGTGAAAATGATCTTCATTTGAAGTGTAGAGAATATACAGGCAAGGCTACAGAACTTGCTCGTGAGATTATAAATAGTACCAAAGAGCCATAACATTCTAGACCGTCCAGGAGATAGTTATAGAAATTTTAACCCATTGTCAAAATCAGGGATCAAAGGGGTTAGAGTGAACCCGATTATTTCCTCACAAATTCAGGAATTTAGAGGCTCAGGGTTTCAATTCACAGCCAACGCGACTACACTGATTGCACGCATTAAAACCGGAAGTATTATTATGATCAAGAAGCTATCCTGTTTGATAATCTGCTTACTGCTTTCACCGACTGGACATGCCGCAGAGCTTGCTGGTGTATTTGTCGACGATCAAATTACTGTCGAAAATGGAGAAAAACTGGTTTTAAATGGTATAGGACTACGTGAAAAATTCTGGGTGGATGTTTATGTTGGTTCACTTTATCTGACAGGTAAGACCAGCAACATCGCCGATATCCTTTCCTCGCGAAAAGCCTGGCGCATCCAGATGGACTTTATCTATAAGGAAGTCGATAAGGAAGAATTTGTCAACGCCTGGCGCGAAATCTTCCAGAAAAATCAGTCCGAAGAAACATTGGCTGCGATCAAAGATCGCCTGGAAGAGTTTTTCGGTTTTTTCGACGAGAATCTCTTTGCCAAAGACCGGTACACTTATGACTATATTCCCGGTAAAGGCACTATAGTGAGTAAAAACAACAAAGTGCTCGGTACAATCCCCGGTGTAGATTTCAGAAATGCGCTGATTGAATACTTTCTGGGCAATTACCCGGCCGATTCCGATTTAAAAAGCGGCATGCTGGGACTCGACTAAGTCGAACGTTTTACAGGCTGGCCAATACTTGGTCAGCCATTTCAATCGTGCTTTGAATCTGCGCGTCACTATGCGCTGAGCTGACGAACCCTGCTTCAAATGCCGAAGGAGCCAGGTTGATTCCTCGAGTTAACATGCCGTGGAAGAAGCGCTTGAAACGCTCGACATCGCAGCGACTGACTTCTTCGAATCGACTGACCTGCGTCTGGTCGGTAAAAAATAAACCAAACATAGCTCCAACCCGATTGGCCTGCATTGGAACACCACGGTTTTTTGCAGCGGCAAGAATGCCTTCCACCAGATTCTCGGTTTTCACCGCGAGAGCTTCGTAAAAACCTTCACGACTTACAATTTCCAGATTTTTTAGACCTGCTGCCATCGCCACCGGGTTGCCAGACAGAGTACCCGCCTGATATACCGGCCCTACCGGCGCAATATGATTCATAATATCGCTCCGCCCACCGAAAGCACCTACCGGCATGCCGCCACCAATAACTTTGCCTAGTGTGGTGAGATCGGGTTTGATGCCATAAAGGCCCTGTGCGCCGCTAAGACCAACACGAAATCCCGTCATGACTTCATCAAAAATCAGCACACTTCCGCTGGCATCGCAAACTTGCCGAACGGTTTCCAGAAAACCTGCCACTGGCGGCACGCAGTTCATGTTGCCCGCCACCGGCTCGACGATAATACAGGCGATCTGCTCACCAATCTCGGCCATCACTTGACGAAGCTGATCGCTATCATTGTATGACAGGGTAACCGTGTTCTGCGCCAGCGCCTCTGGAACGCCCGGCGAATTGGGTACACCCATAGTCAGCGCCCCTGAACCTGCTTTCACCAGCAGAGAATCGGCATGGCCATGGTAACAACCCTCAAATTTAACGATTTTATCTCGTCCGGTGAAGCCGCGCGCCAGTCGAATCGCACTCATGGTTGCTTCAGTACCCGAACAGGTCATGCGTACCAGATCGATATTGGGCATGACCGCACAGATTTTTTCGGCCAGTTCGACTTCGAGCTGAGTCGGCGCGCCGAAGCTCAAACCTTTGCGTACAGTCTCGATTACCGCTTCAATTATTTCCGGATTTGCATGTCCGCAAATCATTGGTCCCCATGAGCCAACATAGTCGATATACTGGTCTCCATCGACATCGACCATTAATGCACCTTCGGCACGATCAAAAAATACCGGAGTGCCACCGACACCGTTATAGGCTCGTACCGGAGAATTTACGCCGCCGGGAATCACCTGGCAGGCCTGTTCGAATAATTGATCTGATTGGCTCATTGTAATAATCCTGGTTTTAACAAGTTAGTCGGAATCTTCGTTTTCATGCATCCAGTAAAACCTGGAGGGTTGAAACTGCCCCATGCCGAAACGGGCCGAATTTTTAAGTGATTGCCAGCAATAATTCTGTGCTTCTCCACTGGCTTCAATAATATCAAGCCCCACTGCGAGTAATGCTGCCAGACTTGCCGAAAGCGTACAACCTGCGCCGTAATACTCACCACTGAGGCGAGGCCATTCATACTGCTCGATAACACGAAGATTGTGATAAAGCGAATTCATCACTGTTTCACTCGCTTCTCGACGTCCGCTTAGTAAAATATGGTCGCAACCGGCATCCATCAGCCCCTGCATCATCGCACTCTGATTATCAGCCTCTGGAAACAACATGGCTGCTTCAAGCGAATTCAATGTTAACAGGCTGGTTACCGGGACGAGTAATTCTCTTATCGATTCTATAACAACATCTTCGGCCAGTTCCATACCATTACTGGCGACCAGCATCGGATTAAATACTACAGGTATTTTTGGGTAGTCGAGTAGTATTTCGTGTATCGCTTCGACGCCTTCTTCACTGCCGATCAGTCCGATTTTAATCGCAGCAACCGGGTTATCTTCGAGCACCGCGCGTGCACTCTGCACGATGATATCGTCGTCGACGGGAATCAGGCTCGATACCGACTGAGAGTCCTGAACACTGAGGCAGGTAATCACAGTATTGGCATGACAACCCTGACTGGCAATCGCCTCAACATCTGCTGTGACTCCGCTGGCAGCGGTTGAATCGTGATAGTTAAAACTGAGCACCGTCGGGATGGGTGCCGGGGTATCTGCCTGGGACATTATTGCTGAAGGATGAAGAAAGCGCGGAGTATAGCGATATTTATCGGGCTTCGAAACAACCAGCCTAATTCGATTCAGTAATAAATTTTGAATTACTTGAAATCAGGTGCAATTATCATATAGTCAAAACGACCTCTATTCAGCCCTCGTAGATAATATAAAGACCCTCCACAATGATAACTATCCACTGGTGCATCAAAATCATGTCTAGAAACCACCCTTAGTATTTGTCTGAGTATCATAATACAATGCGGCTGCTCTACCCCCCTCTTTTGATTCAACATGTTACAGGCAAACACATTATCGGACTGGGTATGATGCAGGCAGTTTATATCCAAATAGCCAGGTAGTATTGATGGAAATATATAAAAAACAAACACTTTCAGAATCATTTTCCGTTTATCTAGATAAACGAATGACAAGAATTCTCCTACTGGGAATCATTAGCGGTTTCCCCTGGGTGCTAATCGGAAGTAGCCTGAGTCTCTGGTTAAAAGAGGATGGGCTTAGCAGAAGCACCATAGGCTGGGCAGGTTTAATATTCGGAGTTTATGCATTTAATTATCTTTGGGCCCCACTAGTTGACAGAGTTCGCATTCCATGGCTGACAGCGAGAATTGGGCATCGTCGTGGCTGGATCGTAACCATGCAGATTATCATTTTGATTAGTCTAGTTTGCTGGAGCATGGTGGATCCCACTGCAAACCTCGCCCTGGTAATTACAATAGGTTTAATTATTGCGATCGCTTCAGCTACTCAAGATATTACTGTTGACGCATTAAGAATTGAACAAATTGGAAAAGATGAGGGAATGTCAATGCAAGCCGGGGCCGCTATGGCAGTTGTTGGTTGGTGGACCGGATATAAACTGGGTGGTGTTATAGCATTATATTGTGCTGAATATTTGCAGCAAATGGGATTTGATAATTACTGGCAAATTACTTTCCTTGTACTAGGCATTATAATTATTGCCTGCAATATCGGTTTAATGTTTGTTAATGAACAACAGCCCACGGAAAGGCAGGCGTCACAAAAACGAACTGACGAGATGATAGAGGGGAAAATAGGTGCTTCAGGGATTTTTGCAAAAGCTGCAACCTGGATAAGCGGGACAATTGCTGGGCCAATCATAAGCTTTTTTAAGCAAAATGGTTTTAAGATTGCTCTAGGCATATTGGCTTTTGTCTTTCTTTTCAAAATTGGTGAAGCTTTTCTCGGACGGATGTCGATAATATTTTATAAAGAGATGGGGTTTTCTAAATCGGACATAGCCCTGTATTCCAAAGGCTTAGGATGGGTCACCACGGTCGTATTTACATTGCTGGGAGGTTTATTCGCTATCCGCTCTGGGGTGATAAAAGCCATGTTTGTTTCTGGAATACTGATGGCATCAACAAACCTTTTATTTTCTGTATTGGCATGGTCAGGTAAATCTGAATGGCTTTTCGCGGTAGCTGTGATTTTTGATGATATGGCCGCTGCATTTGCTACTGTTGCATTTGTTGCATTTATCTCGCTGCTAGTAGATAGAACATATACTGCCACTCAATATGCATTGCTTGCATCAATAGGAACGGCTGGTAGAACCACTTTAGCCGCTTCATCCGGCGCACTGGTTGATCTGTTAAACGGAGATTGGGGAATATTTTTTGTAATTACAGCCGTAATGGTAATACCTTCTTTGATTTTACTTTGGTTTATACATGACAAACTAAAACTGCCATGAAAACTAACAATTTTTTGGATTAGCTGGATATCGGCTCGAAATCGTATTCCAGTATTAAAGGCGCATGGTCGGAAAATCTCTCTTTCTTATAAATACTGGCTTTCTGAATAGTCGACTTCAGTCCGGGTGTTACTATATGATAGTCAATACGCCATCCCACATTTCTGTCCCAGGATTGTCCTCGATTCGACCACCAGGTATATTGTTCTTCACGTTGATCAACAATACGAAATGCATCGACGAAACCAACTCTGTCGAACAGGTCGCTTAGCCAGGCACGTTCTTCGGGCAGAAATCCTGAATTCTTCTGATTCGACCGCCAGTTTTTCAAATCGATATTCTGATGGGCAATATTCCAGTCACCACAAATCATAAATTCTCGATGCTTACGTCGCAGAGATTGCAAATGCACCATGAAACTATCTAGAAAACGCCATTTGGATTCCTGACGATGATTGCCTGACGAACCTGATGGTGCATAAAGTGATACAACCGAGAGGTTCTTATATCGGTATTCGATATATCTCCCCTCATTATCGAATTCAGATTCGCCAAATCCCCGCACAATTTTCTGTGGCTTGTGACGGCTATAAATGGCGGTGCCGCTATAGCCTTTCTTCAATGCATCAAAATAGTTGCAGATATAGTTTTTCGGATGGAATATTGGATCATCGAGTTGATCGAGCTGCGCTTTGGTTTCCTGAATACAGACAAAATCAGCCTTTTGTTTCGCCAGCCAGTCGAAAAAGCCCTTGCGTGCAGCCGCCCTGATACCGTTGGTATTTACCGATATTACACGCATACGAGTCATTCCACTTTCAATCAACAAAACAGGCGTTATGATACAACAACTAATTCTGACGCGGGCACACTATGCAGGACTATCAATCACGGTTTCTCGACTATTGTCTGCGACGAGGTGCACTCCGGTTTGGTGAGTTTACGCTCAAGTCAGGACGTCTCAGCCCATATTTTTTTAACGCCGGAATATTTAATCAGGGAGCCGATCTAGCAGCACTTGGCGCGTTTTATGCCCAGGCAATAGAACATGCGGGGATTGAATTCGATTTATTGTTCGGCCCGGCCTACAAAGGCATCCCTTTGGCGGCAATAACAGCTAGCGCCCTGTATCAAAATCACCAGCGCGATATCGCCTACGCGTTTGACCGTAAAGAACCCAAAGATCACGGTGAAGGCGGCATTACTGTCGGAGCAAAAGTTGCAGGCAGAGTTATGATTATTGATGATGTCATTACAGCCGGAACTGCAATACGCCATTCCCTGCAATTGATTGAATCACTCGGTGCCGAAGTCTGCGCGGTTACCATCGCACTCGATCGCCAGGAAAAAGGTATTGGTGACTGTTCTGCTATTCAGGAGCTGGAAGCACTGGGCATTCGTGTAATTCCAATTATTCAACTTACCGATATCATGCAATATCTGCAAAATAGTCAGCAAAATGACAATTTAGCCAGGGTTGAGAAGTATCGGGCACAGTATGGCATCGACTGAACTCTAAAATGACACACGGGTCAATAAGTCCTGATCATTACAAAAGTTAGGGAAAAATCATGAAAAACCTGTTAATTTTAATCTTTATTTTCTCTCTGCCTTTATCCGCCTCCGAAACAATCACCGTTAACAGCAAGTCAGGTAAAACCGCAGTGGTGGAATTGTATACTTCGGAAGGTTGCAGTAGTTGTCCGCCTGCAGACCAGTGGTTTGAAGCATTAATTGAAACTGCATCCGACGAACTCGACGTACTGGCTCTGGCATTCCATGTTGATTACTGGGATTACATCGGTTGGAAAGATCGCTTTGCCAACCCGAAATATACCAGTCGTCAACGACAGCTCGGTGCCAATAATAAACAGTCCAGTATTTACACCCCGGAGTTTTTTGTCAGCGGTGTGGAAACCCGTGGAACTTACCGTGTGCTTGACGAAATCCATCAGACAAACGATATGCACGCTGAAGTGGATCTGGAACTCACTGTTACCCATAATGGTAATGGTCTATTACTGGAACTCATGCCCAGTAGCGATATACACGATACTAATGGCCTGCATTATCGTTATTTTGTCTACGAAAAGAATCTTGTTAGTGAAGTAACTCGAGGCGAGAATTCTGGAGAAACGCTGAAGCATCAACATGTTGTCCGCTATATGAGCCCCGCTCGCAAACTGACCCCAACCAGCTCATTGGTCATTGCTATAGATCCTGCCTGGAAGCTCGACGACATAGGGGTTGCGGCTCTGGTTACGACGCCTGGAAACCTGTCCTATTTGCAGGCAGTTTATACGTCTATTCAAGCCTTACTCGATTAATTTTTAATCGGCTGTTGGTAAAAAGACCGATGCAACCTAATGAAATGCCCTGGCGTTTCCGCTATGATAAAACCGATTGCAATATCAGAGTAGTTGGGATCGATAAGGTCGCAAGCCATAATTTTATCGACTGAATAATATTTATGACAGCAACGTATATAACTCAATGTAAGATAAAAGCTCTGTTGCTTTCAGGGCTATTATTCTTTGTTGTTTATACTTGTGCTTCCGCGGCAACACTTTACAAATGGGTGGATGAAAACGGAAATATTCGCTATAGCGATAGACTGCCGCCGAGTCAGATTATGCGTAAACGAGAGACGCTAAATGAACATGGTGTCGTCATCGACACCAGGGAAGCGGCACAAACAGTGGAGGAGCGCAAGGCCCAGAAAGAAGCCAGGCGTGTGCTGGAGGTGAAGTTAGCCGAAGAAAAACGTCAGGAAGCAGCGCGCAAAAAGCATGATCGTGTATTGCTCCTGACCTTTAGTTCTGAAGAAGAAATGATATCGGTACGGGATAATCGAATCGAAGTAATCGATTCGGTCATTCGCCTGATTGAAAGCAGCATTGCTTCCACCGAGAAACGTTTGCTCAAGCTCGAAGATAACGCAGACAGTTTATATCTTTCGAAAGGTAAAGTAGTACCGGGCGGCCTTGCGCAAAATATCGAACACTTTACTCGTAAAGTTACCAATCGGAACGAGCAGCTTCGGCTAAAAGAGCTGGAAAAAAACAAAATTGAGAATCAGTTCGATGCCGATCTGAAGCGCTTTCGATGGTTAAAATCGGGAGCTAGTGAGTAGATTCCGATTTAATCAGAGTACCCACACCGCTGTCGGTGAGTAATTCGAGCAGCACCGAATGACGTACCCGTCCATCGATAATATGGCTGGTCTTTACACCATGTTTAACCGCATCCAGAGCGCAGAAGACTTTAGGTAACATACCTCCATGAATGACACCCTTTTCGATCAGTTGATCGGTTTCACCGGCTTCGAGGCCGGTTAAAAGCTCGCCTTCAGGGTCCAGTACTCCAGGTGTATTAGTCAGTAACAACAACTTTTCCGCGTTAAGAACCGATGCCAGTTTCCCTGCCACCAGATCTGCATTAATATTATATGAACTACCATCGGGGCCAACACCGATAGGCGCAATAACTGGAATAAAATCATCATCGTCGAGCATTTTTACCACCGACGGATCAATATTTTTAACCTCACCAACCTGACCGAGATCGTGACTTTCATGCTGGTTTTTTCCGAGTTTCATCTTTCGAGCACTAATCATACCGCCATCCTTTCCAGTCAGACCAACTGCGCGTCCACCATGACGATTTATTAAAGAAACAATCTGCTTGTTCACTAACCCGCCCAGCACCATCTCAACTACGTCCATAGTTTCATTATCTGTTACCCGCATACCTTCTATAAACCTGCTCTCCTTGCCGATTTGCTCCAGCAATCTGCCAATCTGCGGGCCACCACCATGGACGATGACGGGATTAACGCCAACCTGCTTTAACAGCACAATATCCTGCGCAAAGCTGCTCTTCAATACCTCATCCACCATTGCATTACCGCCGAATTTTATAACCACAGTTTTACGATCGAGTGCCTGAATATATGGCAGCGCTTCGATCAGAATTTCTGCAACACTACTTTTTTTGACTGTCATTTATATTGACCTGATAGGAATTGAATTAATGATTTACTGTTGGGCCAGAAATCGCTCAGCGAGTATATCGATGAGCTGTCGGGCGATCTGTGTTTTACTTGCTAACGGCAGGCGCTGTCGATAATTTTCACCGAGTACAAATATTTCATTGGTTTCATTTTCAAAGCCGGTTTTACCGCCTCCGACCTGGTTAGCTGCAATTAAATCCAGGTTTTTACGGCGCCTCTTTTCCGCTGCGTATTGCTCGATGTTTTCGGTTTCAGCCGCGAATCCGAGGGTAAAGGGTGGAGAGTCGAGTGCCCCTACAGAAGCAACAATATCTGGATTCCGGGTCAGCGATAATTGCATAACCTGGGATGATTTTTTTATTTTTTGTTGCGATTGCTGGCTAATACGATAATCCGCCACCGCAGCACAGGCGATAAATATCTCTGATTTGTCGACCCGCTGCATCACGGTTTCAAACATATCATGAGCACTTTCAACCATGATGCGATCAACACCCGGTGGGGGCTGCATCGAAACCGGGCCACTGATCAAAGTTACTTTAGCACCCTGATCGGCCGCGGCTTTTGCGAGTGCGTAGCCCATCTTGCCGGAACTACGATTACTGATGTAGCGTACTGGGTCGATGGCTTCACGGGTAGGGCCTGCAGTCATCAGTAAATGCCTGCCATCGAGCTTTCCCGGCTGAAAATGCAAACTTACCAGTTGCACCAGTTCTTCGGCTTCAAGCATACGACCCGGCCCGATATCTCCACAGGCCTGCTCGCCGCTGGCGGGCCCCCAGATGAGCGTACCCCGGGAACTCAATGTAATTAGATTATTTTCAGTCGAAGAGCTGGCATACATTTGCTGATTCATTGCAGGTGCTATGGCAATCGGCCCGGCACTGGCGAGACATAATGTAAGCAGAATATTATCGGCATAGCCGTGATTGAATTTAGCAATAAAGTCGGCAGAAGCAGGTGCCACCAGCATTAAATCGGCCCAACGCGCGAGCTCGATATGATCCATCGCCGATTCGGCTTCAGCATCGAAAATATCTGTATACACCCGGTGACCGCTCAACGCCTGAAATGTCAGAGGCTGAATGAACTCCCGAGCAGCTGGTGTCATTACTACGCGTACCTCTGCCCCAGCCTTTGTTAGCAGGCGAAGCAGTTCGGCAGATTTATAAGCCGCGATTCCACCAGTTACGCCCAGCACAATTTTTTTCTTGTGAATTGATTGCATATCCTCTATTTTAACCGACATGGATTTAACGTAAAGGAATACCCATGGCAATTACGGACTGGCCGAGCGACGAACGTCCTCGCGAAAAACTACTTCAAAAAGGCGCAGCTGCTCTTTCGGATGCAGAACTGCTGGCTATTTTCCTTCGAACTGGCACCCGTGGTAGCTCAGCAGTGGATCTGGCCAGGCAGTTACTCGTTAACTTCGGTAGTTTACGATCGCTTTTGACAGCCGCGCATGAAGAATTTTGCAGCCACAAAGGCCTCGGTGACGCCAAGTATGCGCAACTTCAGGCTGTGCTGGAAATGGCCAATCGACATCTGTCTGAATCCATTGCAAGAAAGGATTGTCTGACCAGCCCGGCCGATACATTGACTTATCTCAGATCTCAGTTACGCGATCAACCGCATGAAATTTTTGCCTGTCTGATGCTCGATAACCGTAACCGTGTTATCGCTTTTCGTGAAATATTCCGCGGAACAATCGATGGCGCCAGTGTTTATCCCCGTGAAGTTGTAAAGCAGGCTCTGGCTGATAATGCTGCCGGTGTCATCCTTGCGCATAACCATCCATCCGGTGTCAGTGAACCGAGCCAGGCCGATATACAGATTACCCGACGTCTGGTAGATGCTCTTGCTCTGGTCGATATTCGTGTGCTCGACCATGTCATCGTCGGCGAACGAAGTCTGTGTTTTTCCGAACGTGGACTAATTTGAATTTGCTTTTCTGCCAGCATTGCCATATTGCTGGTACCAGGTCGGTATCTGATCGACTTCGAGCGGTCGGCTGATATAGTATCCCTGAACATAGTCACAGTTCAGTTCGCGTAATAATCCTTCAATTTCGGCGCTTTCAACGCCTTCTGCAATCACCTCCAGGTCGAGGGTGTGGGCGAGCTCTATGGTAGCTTTGACAATCAACTTATCGTCAGGATTATCAAGTATGTCTCGAATAAACGACTGGTCTATTTTGAGTTTTTCTACGGGTAGTTTTTTTAAATAGGTTAGCGAGGCCTGACCGGTACCGAAGTCGTCAATCGACAATGGCAATCCCATCATACCGAGGTGGGATAATATTTCGGCTACATCGTCGGGATCCTGCATAATCTGGCTTTCAGTTATTTCAATCAGGATCTGACCTGGTTTGATATTATATTTGTTCAGGCACTTACTGATTCGTTTTGGTAGGTAATGATCGTGTAAATCAACCATGGAAAGATTGATTCCAATCACCATATTACTGATATTGAGTCGACTGAGTAATTCGCATGCCGATAATACGATCCAGTTCGTCAAAGGCTGGATTAACTGATTTTTTTCAGCGAGCAGAATCGTACGCTCGATTGAAACATCATGCATATCAGGGTTTTTCCAGCGTAGTAACGCTTCCAGATAGACTGTATGCTGTTTTTTTAAATCGATAACCGGTTGGAATACCAGCTTAAATTCATCGTTATCGAGTGCCTGACGTAATGACTGTATCAGGGTATAGCCCGATAAATCGGTCTTGCTTCCATCGTCATAAAATTCTATTGGCCAGCTAAGTCCTTTTGTATTTTCCAGAGCCTGGTTAGCGAAATTAAAAAGTTGCTCTGAGGATTTAGCCTGACCCGGATAGAATGAAATGCCGAGCACAATACTGATATCATAATGGCGTTTAAAAATTTGATATTTCTTTGACAGTTTCAGATAAATCTTCTCCACCAGTCCGACTAGCTGATCCTGATCCTGTACTTCGAGTAAAATCGCAAATAAATTCTCGTCGAACTGAGATACACTATCGGTAGCTCGCAAGCCTTCACTTATACGCTCCGCAATCTGCCTGAACAGTGCATCTGCAATATATTGACCATGTTTCTTGATAATTTTTGCGACACCTTCAACTTCGACCAGTACCAGCGCATATTTTCGCCCGGATCGTTTGCCATCACTGACAGCCTGGCTTAGTCGATCATCAAAAATTGCTCGGTTATTTAGCCCTGTAGATGAATCGTGCTCCAGTATCTTTTCAATTGCTGAGAAGTAAAGCTGCAAATGCTCTATTCCAATACTATCTCTGTCGAGCTCAATCAGGCGATCGCCATACTGATGCTTTGCCAGTTTTGCCATTTTTTCAACATGATTTAACAAAGGCTTAATAAAGTGCCGATTTAACTGCCACAATACCAGGCCCAGGGCGAGTAAGGTTAGTAATATGACAGGCAATATTTGCTGAAGCCAGGCTGACCAGAAATTTTCGGATACCGAAAAATATTGTGTGCAACTCCAGCCCACAATAAAAACCAGTCCTGGTGCTACCAGTAGTTTCGCGATGATAGTTGGTAAACGCTGTTTCATTTAAAGTAAGGCTTTTGCTTCAGGGCTTTTATTCGATATTCTGGATTTGTTCCCGCATTTGTTCAATTAATACCTTGAGATCTACAGACCACTGTGTGGTCGAACTATCCTGCGATTTGGATGCCAGTGTATTAGCCTCTCGATTAAGCTCCTGCATCAGGAAGTCAAGTCGACGCCCGATTGCTTCCTTTCGCTTGAGTACATTCTCGACTTCGGTAATATGCGTATCAATGCGATCCAGTTCTTCGTCGACATCAAGTTTCTGAGCAAGTATGGCAAGCTCCTGCTCCAGACGGCTTTCGTTGACATTCTCTACCCATTTCTGAATTTTTTCGTTTAGATTTGTTTTCCACTTTTCATGCATGGCGATAATCATTGTCGGCCGGTATGTTCGCAACTCGCCGATTATCTGGCTGATCTGTGAACATCGCGAACGAATTAATTCACCCAGTGCTCTTCCTTCTGTTTCACGACTTGAGACCAGTTGCTTCAGGGCGGTTATCAGAGACTGCTCGGCCAGTTCCAGCAGTGGTGAAAAATCTTTTTCGGCATCGGCAATAACCCCGGGCCAACCGAGAATGTCGGAAACAGACAGCTTGCTACCTTCATGGACTATGTTCAGCACTTTTTGTTCAACCTGTCGCAGGTTACGGACAATCTCCTCGTTGAGTTCGATTTCTCCTGACTGGGTATGATTCAGTTTATATCTGAGGCTTACTTCGACTTTGCCCCTGGTTAGAAATTTAGTGACCTGCTTACGGATTTCCGGCTCGAGAACTTTAAAATCATCCGGTAGTTTTAATCCTGGCTCGAGATAGCGATGGTTTACCGAACGGATTTCCCAGGTTACCGAACCGGAATCGCAACTTTCCTGCACACGAGCAAATGCGGTCATACTTCTAAGCACGTTGAATTCTCCAGTTATCAGGTAAAAAATGAGTGATTCGTTTTATCGCAGCCATCATAACTTATTTATCACCTCGATGCCTAAAGGTGGCGATGGAGCAGCACGGTAATGACCTAAATAGAGATGTGCGGCCCATGACTGTAGTTGGATAATGGCCCATCTAAAGGGTTCTCTCCCGTCTTATTTGACAGGATGAAATATCGGCCAAGGAGTTAATATCTATTACACTGACCCATTTGATTTTCGGTTGCAAGGTCCTGGGAAAATTATTGGGTCACCTATTATTTTTGCATCACTGACAGGGTAGAATAGACAGTTACTATTGTAAGGCACAGTTAATCTATTGATTGATATCAAAATTCCCGATATATCGACACTTCGACGGATTAGGGCGATATCCAGGCTATCCGAAAGCCAGTTGATTGTGCTTGCCAATCAACTCAGAATATTGACTGCAAAGCGTAAAGAACTTTTGCTCAAAGCCGGTTCCACCGATACCTCCTGTCTGTACATTATCAAAGGGCGAGTCCTGCAAAGTGCAATAGATGGTAAAAAAATGGAGATAGCGGTGAATGGCAATGATGAAATGAAGCCCATCGCGCAGTTGCGTCCCAGCATCTATGATGTCACCGCTTTAGAATCGGTGAGTTACCTGAAAATAGATCGGAAAATACTAACTGACTTCACACAACTATCGGATGTCGGATCGACTGATATTAGCGTGCACTCGCTATTCTCCGACACTGATGACGAAGACAACTCCATCGTCAACCACCTGTACCGCAACCTCATGGATAATAGTATCAAATTACCCGAATTACCTTCCGTGGCGGCACGCGTTCAAAAAATCTATAGCGGTAAATCGACCGAAGTCGATGCGATTGTGAAGATATTGATTTCTTATCCCGATCTTTCACGAAAAATCAAAAATGTCGCTCGTTGTCCCAGAGATAACAACTGGAGCGTCAGAGAGAAAATTCAATACTCGGTCGAGCGGCTAGGCGTTCGCCCGGTCTATTGTATTGTTATGATTTACGCCATTGGCAAGTTGGTTAGTCGCATGCCCGAAACGCATTTACAACGCGTGGCTTCATTCTGGCAACATAGTTTGAACGTTGCAGCAATTAGTCGAGTGCTGGCGAAAGTAACCAAATCATTCCCGCCCGATCTTGCCATGCTTGCCGGATTGATTCACGGTATCGGCGTACTGGTGATTGATGACCGACTGCTAGAGCATCATCACCTCATGCTCGATCATTTAGAAATCGACCACGCCATTCAGG
>JAAEOZ010000652.1 GCA_024222685.1 Gammaproteobacteria bacterium
AGCATATCCTTCAACCAATCTGCCATCCGGGTGAAATAATCAATTGTTAAGGCATCCTGCCACCAGGCTTCCTTCGGTATCGAAGTGAGCGCGGCAAGCAAGACAATCAGTGTAACTATCAACATACCTCGTGCTGCTCCAAATACCATGCCGAGTGACTTGTCTGTGCCACTTAACCCTGTTTTCGACACCATTTGTGATGCCATAAAATTAATAATTGCACCAATAATCAGAGTAGAAACAAACAGTACCGAAAAAGCAGCGCCAGCTCTTATGGTGGGAGATTCGACATAAGGCAATAGCAACTCAGCCAACGCAGAGAAATATCTAAACGCAATAAAGCCAGCCAATATCCAGCTGACCAGAGAAATTGATTCCTTTACAAAGCCACGCACCAGACTAATCAGAGTCGATATCAGAATAATACCGATGATTACAAGATCAAGCCAACTCATATTTACCTCTGCGACCTAGCGCTCATACTTCATAATTAAACCACTAATGTCATATTTGGCTTTTATTTTATTTTGAGCTATTTTCGACTGTTCTTTATCCAGAAATGGTCCGATCCGAACCCGATAACTCGCCTGATTACCCGTATTAAACTGTTCAATAAAAACCGCTGCAATTTTTGATTTTCGCAGCCTGTCGCGTTGAAGTACAGCTTTCTCCTTATCCTTAAAACTTCCAATCTGTAAAACCCAGCTATTACCACCAGTTTGTTTTGCAGGTTCCAGTTTTTCAACTTTTACTGGTTTCTGCTTCGATTCATCCCTTTTTTGGCTCTCCTGCCTAACTATATCCGTATCTGTTTCTAGACGTCTTTTGATTCTATTTTTCGTATTGCTGGAATTTTCATCGACAAATCGAGCCTCAAGTTCAGTCATTGCTTCAGCTTTTGCTTCCAGCTCAATTATTTTTTCGCTGAAATCCGCTCTTGCCGGTATCTCAGGCTGTAGTGGAATTTCGACCTTAAGTGTCTTCTTCTGTACGCCAGAGCCATCCAGAACCATGGGCAGGAATATCACAGCCAATGCAAAAATAACGGCAATTCCGACTAACCGCTGCTTAATATTCTGGTCCATGTATATAGCTGATTCAGTGTTTGATAGATAAAGCCAGCAGGCATTGTTCGACTGTAAGAAAAGACCCCGTAACCAGCATTATATCCTGATTACCTAAAGATGATAGCGCCTCATTTAAAGCTTCATCAATAGTTTCGAACATGTACCTGGGTATTATTTCAGATTCAACACGATCTCCCAGAACGCTGGCAGAAAGCCCTCGATCAGAGTCCAGCGAAACCAGCCACCACTCATCTACTACCTGAGATAGTTCCCGTACGAATGCTGGATTATCTTTATCATCCAGCATTCCCAACAATACTACGACTCGTCCTTCAGGCTTTTTTAATAGTGTTAGATTTTCAGCCAGAGCCCTGGCCGCATCTTCATTATGGCCTACATCGACATAAACAGTTGCTTCGAGATCGAGTTCAATTTGCTGAAATCGCCCAGGCAGGCTAATGCCTTCGAAATAGTGCTGAACGGTATCACTCTTATAATTCGTTAAATCAATTAGTTGATGCAAACCCGCAACAACACCTGCCAGATTCTGTACTTGATGTTTTCCTGGCAATACGGGTGTTAGATCGAATCTCAGTTCACCAGCTTGCCACCGATATTCCCCCGCATTGTCATTGTCAGCTACCTGCATTATAAATTCCCGCTGGTATTGCTGCGGCCTGCAATCTAACCGAGTTATTTCTTTCTGAACAGTCACTGGTAAATCGATATCATTGCATATGACAGGTATACCTTCACGTAAAACACCTGCTTTTTCGAAGCCAATGGTTTCGCGATCACAGCCTAACCAGCCCTGATGATCGACACCTATACTGGTTAGATGTACTAGATTAGCATCGATAATATTTACCGCATCTAGCCTGCCGCCAAGACCGACCTCCAGTATCGCGAAATCGGGTCTGCTGCGTTGTATCAACCACAATGCAGCCAACGTGCCGAATTCAAAATAGGTAAGTAAAATATCGCCACGAGCCTGGTCAACTGTCGAAAACGCTTCACATATCTCCTTATCAGAGGCTAACTGCCTGTTGACCTTTATGCGTTCGTTATAACGTAACAAATGTGGTGATGTGTAGCTACCGACACTAAATCCAGCGTTATTCAACCATGTCTCGTAACATGCAACAGTAGACCCCTTGCCATTAGTGCCCGCGACAATTATTACCTGCTCGGCAATTTCGTATAATTGTAAACAATTAGCAACTGCCGAAACTCTTTCCAACCCAAGCTCAATTGAATTACTGTTTAACGATTGCTGCCATGCAAGCCAATCGTCGAGGAAATCGAAGCGCATAATATTTGGATTAAATATCGATAATTGAGAGTTCTATACAGCCTAATTTACATAACTTGGAATCAGTGACTAGGTTGGTGAAGCCTGCCCCATCATCATACGGCATAAAGAACTGATTTTATCTGAAAGCTGGCGTCGATCTATAATCATATCAATCGCGCCATGCTCCTGTAAAAACTCGCTACGCTGAAATCCCTCGGGTAATTTCTCCCTCACAGTTTGTTCTATCACTCTTGGTCCGGCAAAACCAATTAACGCATTTGGCTCGGCTATATGAATATCTCCCAGCATTGCAAAACTGGCCGAAACACCTCCCATAGTCGGATCAGTTAATACGCAGATATATGGTAGCCCACGTCTTGAGAGGCGGGTTAGTGAAGCGCTTGTCTTGGCCATTTGCAAAAGGGAAAATAAAGCCTCCTGCATTCTAGCTCCTCCACTGGCGGTAAAACAGACAAGTGGGATATTTTGTTCAATTGCGGCATTGACCGCGCGTACAAATTTCTCGCCGACAACTGATCCCATAGAACCGCCCATAAAACGGAACTCAAAAGCAGCTGCTACCATGGCGACACCATTAACTCGACCCTGCATGACGATTAATGAATCGCGTTCACCAGTGGCTTTTTGTGCCTGGCTCAGACGATCTTTATATTTCTTATCGTCCTTGAACTTGAGCACATCATTAGCCTCAATATTCGCAGCAAGTTCGATACGATCTTCTTCATCAAAGAAAAATTCCAGTCGTCGACGTGCAGGAATACGCATATGAAAATCACACTTGTGACAGACATCCTGATTACGTTCCAGCTCGGCCCGATAAATAATTGCATCGCAGGATTCGCATTTGGCCCAGAGGCCTTCGGGTACATTTTTCTTGTCACTGATTCCCGATGTACGAATTTTCGATGGTAGTAAAGACTCAAACCAGTTCATGCGACACCTCTGTCGAAAACACCTGTCAAAGTTTCAGGCGTCAATAATCTAATAAAACAACCGTTCTGGCTACTGGTCAGATTTAGATACAAATTAAAATAATTATGCGTGCCTGTCACCACGTCGCACCTCTTGAAAAAATCGGCTAATTAATACCTTATCTTTTATTCCTTTTGATGCTTCTACACCGCTGCTGACATCGACACCCCAGGGGCGTACCTGAGTAATCGCATCTGCAACATTATGCGGATTTAATCCGCCAGCCAGCACTATTGGTGAAGCAAATGAAAAGGGAACTTTTGACCAGTCGAATGTATCACCAGAACCGCCCATTCGTCCAGCCACATTACTATCCATAAGGAAACCCTGGGCCCCGCAAAACTTATCAGCATAAATTCGCGAATCAGTGACCGTACCCATTGGAATCGACTTAATATAAGGTAACTTATATTGTTCACAGATTTCCACTGTTTCATCGCCGTGAAATTGCAGACAATCTGGTCGTACAGTGTTTACAACATGATCCATCCAGTCCTGTTGCTCGTTTAGAAATAATGCCGTCACTGTCACAAACGGTGGTAACGCCTGTCGAATATTAATGGCAGCATCTACTTCAATCAGACGTGGGCTTGGCGGGTGGAATACCAGCCCAATCGAATCCGCACCCAGTTCAGCGCAGTATAGTGCTTCGTCGAGCTGCTTCAGACCGCATATTTTAATTCGGGTTCTAGTCGTCATCACATCAGAATAATACGGGGTTTTTGGAAAAATTGGGCAAATTAAATTTTTCAGGATAATAAGCACGTTGCAGGTAAAGCCCTACTGCAGGTGCAGTAACCCCGCCAAGACTACGATCTCCGCCAACGAGTAGTTCTTTAACCCAGTCAACAGGCTTTTCACCACGACCAACCATCACTAAGCTACCGGTAATATTTCGAACCATATGATATAAAAAAGCATTAGCAATAATATCCAGGTAAATCAAATCACCCTGTCGACTGACCTGGACAGAATGAACATTACGGTATGCCGAGCGCGCCTGACAGCCGACAGCACGGAACGCACTAAAATCGTGCTCACCGAGCAGTATCTGGGCACTTTCATGCATCTTCTCATGGTCTAGCGCGCGAAATTCCCAGCTACAACGATCATGAAACACCGCACTTGGAACGTCACTATTTAACAGAATGTAGCGATAGCTTCTCGCGTAGGCACTAAAACGCGCATGAAAAGATTCATCTACCCGGGATATCCACTTTATTCTGATATCCTTCGGCAATCGACAATTCGGCCCAAGTATCCATGAACGCTCATCTCTTATGGCATCAGTTTCGAAATGGGCAACCTGTTCAATAGCATGGACTCCGGCATCCGTACGCCCTGCACAGATCAGATTTACAGGATGATTGGCGACATATCCGATTGCATGCTGAAGATGTTGTTGAATAGAAACACAATGTTTCTGTTGCTGCCAGCCAGAGTATGCTGTGCCGGAATACTCAACACCAATAGCGAATTTGTATTGCATTACAAGAAATATAAGGAGAGAAATTTAGCAGTCACTCGGTAGCCCCGATAATACTAAAAAAAAAGGCCTGCTAAATATAACAGGCCAGACGTACTTCAGCTTGGAGGAGTTGGGTAACTGCTCTAAATTATTAAAGTTGACCTATCAATGACTGGGCCTCAGCTTTTTGCTCATCATTACCTTCCTGCATAACTTCTTCCAGGCTGCTTCTGGCCCCTTCTGCGTCACCCATATCGATAAATGCCCTGGCGAGATCAAGTTTCGTCGAAACTTCGTCTACATCGTCAGGCAACATCAGGTCTTCTATATCATCCAGACCCGCACTTCCTATATCGGTCTCAAGGACTTCAATTTCCTCTGGATCATCAAAATCGCCAGGAGAAAATGTATCTGTTTTCGAATTGTCTGCGTCTAAATCTACATCCATGGATAGTGAATCAACATCATCCATATCACCCAGATCTAACAGGATGTCCTCATCGTCCCCAAAGTCGGAAGAATCGATCATGGCTGTATCCTCCATGCCAAAATCAATTTCGTCATCTGTTACCAAATCCTCACTACTGATTACAGCGGTAGACTCCATGTCATCGCTTTGGTCATCAAGATCAAGATCAGCATCAAAGTTGTTAGTATCTATAACTGCGGTGCCTACTTCCAGTACGGCTGTTGATTCAATATCTAGTACCGCTGTGGACTCAGCACCCAGGTCAAGTTCATCACCACCCAGATCAAGGTCATCTGGCAGCCCAAAATCAAGATCCTCGTTACCTGATTCTGCTTCAGTAGCTTGAGTACTAATATCTGCTTCATCGTCATCAAACGAGAAATCCAGACTGGCTATTTCTTCGGTAGCATCTCCTAATCCAATACTTCCCGGTAAGCTAAGGCTATCTTCGTCTATCTCGACTTCAGCATCCGTCTCGCTGGATAAGCTATCAAACTGCTGAGTTTTGAGTTCCGAACCAACTTCCTCTGGAGAAAAAACATTTGTCTCTAAAGTACCTGTATCCTCTTCACCCAGATCAAAATCTGTGGTCGAGAAGTTAGTATCATCTTCCTCTGCACCAAGATCAAAATCCGCAGCAGCAGGCTTGGAAAATTCAAGATCAGCTGCACTAATACCACTGTCTTTAGCAGCTGCAAAAAGCTGATTCTCAGGAGCGAGCTCAAACCCCATGACCATTACCCTGTCCCAATATCGCTCGGCCGGGCGCCCCATTGACTTGAGTGTTTCAGCCTGAGATACAAATGCGCTCACATTTTTAGTGGCGAAGTAAGTATCAAGTAGTTTAGCTCTGTAATCAGCACGCTCAGGGGTTGTTTCCAGGCTCGAAGTCAATAGCTCTTCGGCGTTGTCGTAAAGATTATAAGCAAGATATACATCGGCTTCGTTCAATATATCGTCCTGCTCTTCCGTGGCGGGCTCTGCAGGCTCCTCAGGAGTCGGCATATCCTCACCGGAAATAACCGCTGTCTTGGAGAAAACGTCCTCTTCCTCTTCTTCCGTCATGGAAGCCGGTAGCAAGTCCTCTTCAGGAATACTGAGTTCGGCTTCATCATCCTCCAGGTCGTCAAAGACATTTTCAGCCAGATGTATAGGAGTTAGTTCATCCTCTTCGTCATCTCCATCTAGCGCAAATATTGGATCATTTTCAACAACATCTTCGTCATTTGATTTCCTTCGTCGATATATTATAAGGCCGATTATTAATAATAATATGCCACCGAGCCCGCCTAACAGGACAGGGTCAAACGCAAGACCATCGGCCGATGGCATTGCTCCAGACAGATCGGGCAGCATATCTAGTATACCGGCAGGTAAAATTCCATCCAGGAACGAAGGTTCCTGCTGGGTTTCCTCCGTCACTATTATCGGAGGAGCAGATGATTCAGCCTGCTCATCGGTATCAAACGTATCCGCTTCTTCCTTATCCGCCGACTCGCCAGATTCATCCAATGCTTCGGCAACTATGCTATCTTCGATTGTGCTACCACTAGCAGCTTCGGTTTCTATAGTTTCTTCGGCTTCTGTAGCTTCTTCAATTTCTGTAGTTTCTTCGGCCTGTGTATCCGCATCTTCATCTTCGGTGAGTAATTCTTCTAGTAAGGCATCTTCATCAGCAGATTTCTGTACCTCAGAGAGTGCTTCACTGACGATAGTTTCTTCAGCTTCCTGAGCCTGATCTTCCTGCAGTTTAGCCAGACTATCGTCTTCAATTTCGACCATTTTCTGTAATTCTTCGAACTTGCTTAATTGCGCTTCGAGCTCAGCAATTCGAGATTCCAGTTCACTATTTTGAACGCGAGATGCGTCGAGTTCTTCCTCAGCCAGCGTTAGCTGTAAACGCAGTTCATTTGCATCATCGCCTTCGCTTTGCAAACCGGCAGCATCTGAGCTTCCGTCACCAGGTGTAACCAGTTTTAATTCCCCAGATGCTTCAGAACTGTCCTCAGACGAAGACTCTGCGCTAGATTGGTCTACTGTGGCTATCGTAGACTGGTCAGTGACACGGGCGACATAATCATCCCATAATCCGTTTTGTTCTAACACCTGTGCATAAGCCTGCTGCTGATCAAGGGCACCGATTTCATCAGCATCCGGCATTCTCAATACTGAACCAACTTTGAGATTGTTGATATTATCATCGCCAAAGGCATCAGGATTCGCGCGCTGAATGGCGAGCATAATCTGACTCATGCTATATCCACTGTCCCGCAACGCAGAAGCGATACTCCAGAGAGTATCGCCTTTCTCTATTACTACATCTCCCTGTGAAACCATACCAGTCGATGGTGACTGATTCGAGTCATTTTCATCAACCTGATCCTCATCCGACAGCGCGATAGGTTCAGTAATAGTCTGTTGTTCGGTAGTCGATGTAAAAGTTGCCGATTCACTTTCAACAATGGGCGTCGACACTTCTGGATCAGACTCTATTATAGGGGCCTGTTCCGACAGTACAGGCTCCGGTTCTACAGTTTGCGTTGATGTCGGTGCGGAACTATCCGCATAAAAAGGTGGGTCGAGTAAAACGGTAAACTCACGTAATAAACGTCCTTTGGACCAGTCTGCTTCTACCAGAAAGTTAAGAAAAGGTTCTTTAATCGCGGCCTTGGTTGTAACTAGAATGACTGCCGTGTCACCTTCTTCACTTTTCTCTACAGTAAACTTAATATCATTCAGACTCAGTGGCCGCGACAAACCGGCTCGAGCAAATGCATCTCTCGACGCGAGACTTACGAGTAGATCGTCAATTTCACCTGGTCGCGCAGATAGAACTTCAATCTCGGCCTTAAGCGGCTGATTTAAAAAGGAATTAACTTCAATACCGCCAAGACCGAGGGCGATACTATTGGTCGGAATCGAGATAGCCGACAACCAGAATGATATGATTAATCCCAGATTACGCACGTTTATGTCTCCTAAACTCCATAGTATTTATTACCCATAAAGTGCTGTATTTCCATGCACCTATACCAACTGTTAGAGAATTTACTTTAAAGAAAGCACTTTCACAAGTACTTGTAACTATAGATTATAAAAAAGATTTTAGCAAAATATCTGTTACATTCACGTAATTATTTGCCAATCCATATCGCATCGGGTCCGCTATCATCCAGAAATGCACGTTATATGATTGATTTTGAGCCTGTTCAAGATGGTTTATAACACAGCTAAATGATTGATTACAATCTGAAATCGGGCTGCTATCAGCTTCATTTAGAGACACCTGGCCGATTTCAGCTAAAACCCCTTTTACATCCTCTATAGCAACGTTATCAATAAATTCAAGTTGTACCGATGCACAGAAGCCATGAAAGGCAGCAACATCAATTACCTGATGAATGCAAACAATATCACTATTGCCCAATAACAGGGGTAAATCAGCATCCAGATACTTCATGCCTGCTGCAGGAATCATATTAAATGCGATTTGCTGAGGATATATTGTTACGCTTGCCTCTCGAGCATTCAACAAAGATATGGTTTGAGCAGCTAACTCGTCGATGGCTGCTTTACCTCTAGTTTCGGCCGACTGAAGAAAAACCAGATTAACGCGACTGATTTCAGACATCTGATGCAACTGCGGAAGCACGCCCAGTATGCAGGACAACTCAGGATTACTCACCCTTATACTGGATTGCGAATAAGATATATTGATATCGCTTTCGCTCGTCGCAGCAAATACCGCCGCTGCAGCAGTTTCGATACAATGGCTAACCAGTATTGCATCGTGATGGATAAGCCGTTCCTCTACCGTGACATCATACTCCGGCATAAGCACCAGCGCACAGTCGTTAAAATCGAATGCACTCTGATCTTTAACTTCAATATAACTATCGGCATAAGCTAGCCGCTTACCAACACTGGACTCATCGCCTAGTAAAACCAGCGAATCCGCTGCCAGGCTGGAATCAGGAAGTCTTTCGAGAATTGCTTCACTCGCGATACTTCCTGCATGAGTTAGCACTACTCGAAAATTGTTCATGCTCATGGCTCGAGTAAAATATTTAACATCCGCCTAAGCGGCTCCGCTGCGCCCCAAAGTAATTGATCACCAACAGTAAATGCCGATAGATATTCACCACCCATATTCATCTTACGCAATCTACCGACTGGAATATCAAGTGATCCGGTAACTGCCGCCGGTGACAGCTGCTCCATCGAGGTAGTTTTATCATTCGGCAATACCTTGACCCATTGGTTCGATTCGGCCAGCATCTGACTAATTTCATCGATTGGCAAATCCTTTCTGAGTTTAACTGTAAGCGCCTGAGAATGTGAACGCATTGCACCGATACGCACACAGATGCCGTCGATAGGAATCTGATTATCAAGTCTACCGAGAATTTTATTGGCTTCTACTCCTCCTTTCCATTCTTCCCTGCTCTGACCATTTTCAAGTTGGGCGTCAATCCACGGAATCAGACTTCCGGCTAGTGGTACACCAAACTGCTCGCTTGGACAATCGGAAGAGCGTAGATGCTCCGTCACCATGCGATCGATCTCAAGTATGGCAGAAGACGGGTCGTCGAGTAGTGTTTCGACACTACCATGTATGCTTCCCATCTGAGAAATTAATTCGCGCATATGGCGTGCACCGCCGCCAGAAGCAGCCTGATAAGTCATAACACTAATCCAGTCGACCATATCATGTTCAAACAGTCCACCCATACCCAGCATCATTAGACTGACAGTACAATTGCCACCGATAAAATCTTTCCTGCCTTCTGCCAACGCCTGATCGATAACATCGCGGTTGACAGGATCCAGAATAATGACGGTATGTTGTTCCATTCTCAAACTGGAAGCTGCATCAATCCAGTAGCCCTGCCAGCCACTAGCGCGCAGATCTGCATAGACCTGTTTGGTGTAATCGCCGCCCTGGCAGGTGATAATTGCATCCAGAGATTTAAGGCTATTTATGTCCGTTGCATCCTGCAGCAGAGCAATCTCCTTACCGATATCGGGACCAGCCTGTCCAACTTGCGAGGTTGTATAAAAAACCGGTTCGTCAATATTCGCGAAATCATTTTCTGCCTGCATACGTTGCATCAGCACAGAACCTACCATGCCACGCCACCCTACAAATCCTACTCTTTTCATAACCTTGTCAATCCAGATAAAAACAAACTAATTAGCCAGGGCTTTCAGTGCTGCGATCACAGCATCACCCATTTCAACAGTACTCACGGTATTGCCACCATCGGCTATGTCAGCAGTTCGGAAACCCTGATTCAAAACATTACCAACTGCCAGATCTATCTGGCTTGCAATTTCGGCCTCCTCAAGGCTGTAACGTAACATCATTCCGATCGACATGATCATCGCTAGCGGGTTGGCGATACTCTTGCCGGCGATATCCGGTGCTGATCCGTGTATCGGCTCGTACATGCCCTTACCGCCTATGTCCAGCGAGGCTGACGGCAACATACCAATCGATCCGGTTAACATCGCAGCAGTATCGGACAGAATATCGCCGAACATATTCGTCGTAACCAATACATCGAACTGTTTGGGCGCGCGTACCAGTTGCATTGAAGCGTTGTCGACATACATGTGGGAGAGCTCTACGTCTGGATAATCAACGCTTACATTCATCATCACTTCGCGCCAGAGCTCAGACACTTCGAGCACATTGGCTTTATCCACCGAACACAGCTTTTTATTACGCAGCATAGCGATATCAAAAGCGGAACGCGCGATACGTTCAATTTCGTGTTCTGCGTAAACCAGGGTGTTGAAACCCTGGCGTTCACCATTCTCGAGTTCTCTAATACCTCGGGGTTGCCCGAAGTAAATGCCCCCGGTTAGCTCACGTACGATCATGATATCGAGCCCGGCGACTATTTCGTCTTTCAGGCTCGAAGCGCTCGCCAGTTGCGGATAAAGCATTGCAGGTCGCAGGTTTGAAAAAAGATCGAGTTCCGCGCGCAATGACAACAGACCACGTTCGGGCCGTAAATCGCGTTCCAGCGAGTCATATTGTGGCCCACCGACGGCACCGAGTAAAATTGCATCGGCATCTCGACAAAAATCCAATGTCGCATCCGGCAATGGTTTACCAGATTGCTCAAATCCAGCACCACCGACAGCTGCGGTTTCCAGTTCCACACCGAAACCAAAATCCTGCTGAAGACATTCGAGGACTTTTACTGCTTCGGCAACAATTTCAGGGCCGATACCATCACCAGGTAAAATTGCAATTTTTCGACTACTCATGACTTAATTTTTTCCTAACCAGGGATATTTTGAATAATAAGACTGCTCGAAGTTTTTGATCTGTTCGGCGTGCTGCATAGTCAGACCGATATCATCGAGTCCGTTTAACAGGCAATATTTGCGGAACTCATCGATTTCGAATGACATTTGAATACCGGCCGAATTGGTCACCAGCTGGTTTTCCAGATCGACTTCGAGCCGATAGTCCTCAGATTCGCCCAGTTCCTGAAATAACTGGTCGACAAGTGTGGCGTCCAGTGAAATTGGCAACAACCCATTTTTAAAACTGTTGTTGTAAAATATATCGGCATAACTCGGTGCGATAACTACTTTAATGCCGAAATCATGCAGGGCCCAAACCGCATGCTCACGCGACGAGCCACAGGCAAAATTTTCGCGGGCAAGCAAAATCTGTGTATTTTTATACGGGCTCTTATTCAATACAAATTCAGGATTCGGGCGTCGTTCGGCATTGTCTTTACCCGGTTCACCAGGGTCGAGATAGCGCCAGTCGTCGAATAGATTCACCCCGAAACCGGATCGCTTAATAGACTTCAGATACTGCTTTGGAATAATTGCATCGGTATCGATATTGGACCGATCAATAGCCGCCACAATGCCGTTAAACTTTTCAAACTTTTCCACGCGCCACCTCAGAGTTTACGAACATCAGTAAAATGACCGGTTACCGCTGCTGCTGCAGCCATCGCCGGTGAAACCAGATGGGTACGGCCGCCCTGCCCCTGCCGACCTTCAAAATTTCGATTAGAAGTCGCTGCGCAACGCTCACCCGGCTCAAGTCGATCGGCATTCATCGCCAGACACATCGAACATCCCGGCTCACGCCACTCGAAACCGGCATTTTTAAAAATACTGTCCAGACCTTCATCCTCGGCCTGTTTCTTCACCAGTCCGGAACCGGGCACTACCAGAGCCTGACTGACCGAATCTGCCACCTGACGACCATCCACAACTTGAGCGGCTGAACGTAAGTCTTCAATGCGAGAATTGGTACATGAGCCGATAAAAACCTTATCGATTATAATCTCATCGAATGCGGCATTGGCCTGCAATCCCATATACTCCAGCGCCTTACGCATGCCCTCGGCTTTCACCGTATCCGTTACGCTGCCCGGATCTGGAATCCGGCTGGAAATGCCAACTACCATTTCGGGCGACGTGCCCCAGGTAACCTGGGGCTCTATAGATGCGCCGTCAATATGTATTTCGCGATCAAACACGGCATCATCATCAGAATGGAGATTGCTCCAGACAGACAGGGCTTTTTCCCAATCATCGCCTTTTGGCGCAAACGGACGACCTTTTACGTAGTCGATTGTTGTCTGATCGCAGGCTACCAACCCTGCCCTGGCGCCGCCTTCGATGGTCATATTACAAAGCGTCATGCGTCCTTCCATCGACAGGCTGGTAATACCTTCACCGGCAAATTCAATGGTATGACCAGTGCCACCTGCCGTACCGATCACGCCGATAATATGTAAAACAATATCTTTTGCAGTCACACCCGTAGCAACAGGTCCATCAACGGTTACACGCATGTTTTTCGACTTCTTCTGGATCAGGCACTGGGTTGCCATGACATGCTCAACCTCGGAGGTTCCAATACCGAAAGCCAGCGCAGCAAAAGCACCGTGGGTTGAAGTATGTGAATCGCCACAAACTACAGTCATACCCGGTAATGTCGCGCCCTGTTCCGGTCCAATAACATGTACCACGCCCTGTCTAATATCTCCCATCTTAAATTCAACTATCTGGTATTTGTCACAGTTATTGTTGAGGGTATCAACCTGAAGCTTGGCGACCGGATCGCTAAACCCGTGATCGAGGCTGGTAGTCGGCACATTGTGATCCGGTACAGCAATAATCGAGTCCTTACGCCAGAGTGGACGACCGGCCAGCTCCAGTCCCTCGAAAGCCTGCGGTGAAGTCACTTCATGTACCAGATGTCGATCGATATACAGAAGGCCGGTGCCGTTTTCATCGACCCTTACCTGGTGCATCGCCCAAATTTTATCGTAAAGTGTCTGGCCTGCCATAACAAACTCCAGTTTAGTATCTGCGCGAATTCTACGCCGCTTAGTAAAATAACTCTAATTCATATTATTCATTGTTTTAATTCCATTTTGGAATAATATATGCTCATGCAAATTGCCCAAATTCATGCCTTTCTTGCAGTTGCGGAGCACGAGTCATTTACAATGGCTGCAGAACATTTGCATATTACCCAGCCTGCTGTCAGTAAGCGTATCAGGCATCTGGAAGACAGTTTAAAAACTACACTCTTTGATCGTATCGGTAAACGCATCATTCTTACTCCGGATGGCCTCGTGTTCAGGCCGCATGCCGAACGTATTCTGTATGAAATGAAATCTTTCAGGGCGGATATGTCCCATCGTAACAATCGCCCCAGCGGAACCTTGACGCTGGCCACCAGCCATCATATCGGGCTACATCGTTTGCCCCAGGTACTACGAGATTTTAAAATCGAATTTCCTGATGTTGATCTCGATCTACACTTCATGGATTCTGAAGACGCCTGCGTAGCGATAGCAAACAATGACCTCGAACTCGCAGTTGTTACACTACCGGAATATCCCGATGAGAGTTTGTCGCTGGAACCTGTCTGGATCGATGAACTGGTCGTTGTAATGGCTACCGATCATGACCTCGCTTCACACAGCCAGATTGAACCAGGCCAACTTCTCAACAAACCTGCAATACTACCTTCAATAGGTACTTTTACGCGTAAAATTATTAACAGCTATTTCTCAACAAAGAAGGACTCAATGAAAGTCATTCTTGAAACCAATTATCTCGAGACCATTAAAGTCATGGTAGCCGCAAATCTGGGCTGGAGTGTTTTACCCGTCAGCATGGTTGATAAAACACTGGTTGGTCGAAGACTGAAAGGCCTGGATATTGCCAGGCCATTAGGCATTGTTATACATAAAAATCGAACACTGTCGCTAAGTTCCAGAGCCATGATTTCGATGCTACGAAGAGTACAGACAGGTTAAAGAGCCGGGCAGTTTAAATCAGTTCTCTTAATTAAATTTATGCATACAAACGCTTTAACTCGGTTGTGTTAATTTGTTGCAAAGGTAATGCTACTGCAAATACGGGTTTTTATTGCTATAGTCAAGTCGCACACAAAATCAGGAGAATATGATGCGCAAGACCCTACAACTAATAATACTCTCTACCACATTGATAGGCATGAATGCTTACTCAGGCGAAGTCAGCCGCGCGATGTTTACCACCTCAATAGAAGACCGCGAACCGGTAATGGCAGTCGACAGTGTCAGTTCAAGTGCGTTTTCATCAATCTCTTTCTTTACCGAACTAAATGATTTGCAGGGCCATAACATTACCCATCAATGGATTTTTGACGACAAAGTTATGTTCGAGAAATCATTCGAAGTAAACGGCGATCGCTGGCGTGTATGGACCAGTAAGACTTTTCTACCCGGGTGGACGGGAAGCTGGACAGTTAAGGTTCTGGACAGTAACAGGCTGGAATTGGTCAGTAAGTCGTTTGAGTATCAGTAAGCAAAAGGCAGGCACATTTTTTGTAGTTACACTAACCCTGCAATTGTTGCGGGGTTTTTCATCCAGTGAAAACATAGTTGCAAATTAAACCATGCGAAGCAAACAAATAGTCCACATGGTTTCATGTCATGCCGAAGGTGAAGTGGGTAATGTTATTGTCGGTGGTATAGCACCTCCTCCCGGTGATACGCTTTGGCAACAGTCCAGATGGATTTCGGAAGACCAGACCTTGCGTAATTTCGTGTTAAACGAACCGAGGGGTGGCGTTTTTAAACATATTAATCTGCTCGTTTCGGCGAAAAACCCTGCGGCGGATTTCGGTTTTATAATCATGGAGCCCGAGCATACTCCTCCGATGTCGGGTTCGAATTCTATCTGCGTTGCAACCGTGTTGCTCGATAGCGGTTTAATTCCGATGCAGGAACCGATTACCGAGTTCACTCTCGAAGCACCGGGTGGTTTGGTACCAGTAAAAGCCTACTGTGAAAATGGAAAAGCCCAAAGTATCGAAGTCAGCAATGTTGCGTCATTTGCAGACCAGCTCGACGTTCATCTCGAAGTTGAAGGCGTACCGACATTAACCGTTGATACGGCCTATGGGGGCGATAGTTTTGTTATAGTCGACGCTACCGAATTAGGGTTTGAAATCATACCGGATGAAGCAAAAGATATCACAACAATCGGTACAAAAATAACAGCCGCAGCCAATGAACAACTCGGATTCAGTCACCCCACTAATGCAGACTGGAATCACATTTCATTTTGTCAAATCGCTTTGCCGCTAAGCAATGATAATGGCGTACCAGTTAGCCGTAATAGCGTCGTCATCGACCCAGGCAAGCTCGACAGATCACCTTGCGGAACCGGTTGTTCAGCTCGCATGGCAGTTCTAAATGCCAAAGGTCTATTAAACAAAGGCGACCGTTTAATTGGCCGATCTATTATAGATTCACGTTTCGATTGCAGCATAGTTAGTGAAACAAAGATCGGTGAACTAATAGCCATCATCCCATCGATACGTGGACGCGCCTGGATTACGGGTACGCATCAAATAATGCTGGACCCGGACGACCCCTGGCCGGGTGGCTATCGACTAAGTGATACCTGGCCGATTAAAATATAGATGGCCCTTTTTCATTCGAACGACAAAAGGCTAAATACATCTTACTTCCAAAAGCCCACTAGAAATTGTATGCGATACTAAATCCAAAGGTTTTCAGGGTGGCATCGTCAGAAAGTAAATAACCAGCACTTACAGTGCTATTTACCGTGTCATTATCCAGGCTATAGCCAAGACCTGTGTATTCACTTCCTTCGAGAATCCCCTGACTCAGGTATTGAGGATCGCTTACAGGAAGTCCAGGGAGTGACGAAGTGCCATTTTTCATATCAAAGGAGAGAAGATTAAAACTTCGATTTGACAGATTGCGGATGAATAATGCGAATACACTATCCTTTATAAATATCGTTCTCTCCGCATTAAATGCCACCCTTGCTACTGGAATAATCTGAAGCACATTTACAAAATCACTAGTGCTTAAAACGGCGGTAGTCGCATTCAGTTCTGTATGGTCAATTTCGGCTGTGATAATAATTAAACCTGGTGTTGTAGAGGTTAGATCAATACTGGCCACACCATTCATTGTTTCACTGTTGATGACGCGGGTAACCTGATTCTCCAGGATAACAAAGCTAATATCTGTACCGTCAGCGATTACACCCTGAGCCTGAAGTGGTTTTACTGTTATTTCAATAGTCGTTGAATCAATTCCATCATTCATGATGACATTAGGATTCGCAAGAATACTAATAGAAGCGGGATAATTTGGGTCATCGATGACATTGAAGGTAAGGCTGGAGGAATTGACGCCCGATAAAGACGCCTGAATCGTAGCAGTACCCGAAGCAATGGCGGTTAGCAGACCAGCACTGTTGGTCATATTGCTCACCGAAGCAATATTGGAGTTTGTACTGGTCCAGAAAACTGTAGCGGTTAAATCTTGCTGGCTAGCGTCAGAAAAATATCCGGTAGCCTGAATCTCACTGGCTTGATTTACGAGCAGTGATTGTGTCGAACTCGATAGTTCGATGCGCTGCAATACTGCTGTCGTGATCTCTATAGTTAAAGTTGTTTGCTGACCACCTACCTGGGCGGTAACAATAGCTTCACCTACAGCCTTACCTGTTAGAATACCCCGCTGATTGATGCCGTTACTAACTACAGCCACGTCAGTCGAAGCCGAAGTCCAGCTTGCCTGCTGACTCAGGTCAAGAATACTTCCATCGGAATATTGTCCAAAAAGAGTAAGTGACTGAGTTGTTCCTGACGCCTGATGAGTGGTTTCTGAAACGATGCTTAGGCTATCCAGAGTAGCACTTGAAACTTCTACCTGTGCGTATCCCTGTTTCTGATTAAGCGAAGCTACAACCAATACAGACCCAGATTCATTAGTTTGAAACTGGCCATTATTTTGTGCCGAAACAGGGGTAACAATTGTTGA
>JAAEOZ010000653.1 GCA_024222685.1 Gammaproteobacteria bacterium
CGGGCATTTTCCGATGCCACAAAAGAAAGCGGTCGCCACACCTAAGGTAAATACCTAATCAGAAAAACTCAGTACCTGATCTATCGAATCTATATCTTCGAGTCCCATTAGTAATCGGTCGAGTCCCAGCGCTACGCCCGCGCATTCAGGCAACCCAGACTCCAGCGCCGCCAGTAATTTTTCATCCATCGGATAAACTGGCAACCCTGATTGCCGCCTCTTCATATTGTCAGCCTCAAAGCGTTGCCTCTGAACGGCTGCATCTGTCAGTTCGGAGAAACCATTAGCCAGTTCGAGTCCATCATAAAACAGCTCAAAGCGCTCAGACACTTCTGTATTATCCTTACTAATCCTGGCTAAAGAAGCCTGCGAAACGGGATAGTCATATACAAAAACATAACCCTGCATGGACGGCTGTATAACCAATGCCATTAGTAAATCGAGACATTGATCAAAATCCAGCTCATCAACACTGCAGCCTGGAACCTGTAAATTACACTGTTGACCCAATTCCTCCTGACTAATCGAATTGATATCGATGTTCGCGTAGCGCAGGAATAATTCCCGATAACTGACTCTGGAATATCGATTCTGGCATCCACTTAAGTGATCAATCAACTGCTCCATTTCATCCATCAATTGCTGATAATCGAAGTCAATCCGATACCACTCAAGTAGCGTGAATTCAGCGCTATGTCGGCTACCGGATTCACCTGCCCTGAAAGCATGACAAATCTGAAAAATAGAACCACTGCCTGCTGCGAGCAATCGTTTCATGGCAAACTCAGGGGAAGTCTGCAAATACAGACAACCTCTCAGGTTATCAGCCAGCATCGAAGCTATGTGAGGGTCTGTATTGGTTGATGGCGATAGCAGCGGCGTATCGACTTCGAGGCAGTTGCCAGCCGCGAAAAAAGCCCGTATCTTCTGATAGAGACGGGCTCTGGCCTGAATGGTAGAAAGCCTGGCTGTTGGCTGCCAGTTCATATCCTGTTCTACTTCTTAACTCTCGACATATATTCACCGGTACGTGTGTCAACACGAACCATTTCACCGATTTCGAGAAATAGTGGCACTTTTACCATGGCACCCGTTTCCAATGTCGCCGGTTTAGTTCCACCCTGAGCGGTATCGCCCTTCAGCCCGGGATCAGTATCAGTTATTTCCAGTTCGACAAAATTCGGGGGGGATACACCAATAGGACTACCATTATAAAGTGTCACTTCGCTGCTATCCTGGGCCTTTAACCATAGGTAGGCTTCTCCAACGGCCTGTGCATCGGCGGCATGCTGCTCGTAAGTATCCGGAACCATGAAGTGCCAGAACTCACCGTCGCTGTAGAGAAACTGCATATCAATGTCGATAACGTCGGCTGCTTCTAGCGTTTCGCCAGACTTATAGGTCTTATCGAGTACTCTGCCAGTTTTCAGGTTACGGATCTTGACCCGGTTAAAAGCCTGGCCCTTACCGGGTTTGACGAATTCATTTTCAATAATTGAACAGGGATCACCGTCAATCATCAGCTTCAATCCACTACGAAATTCGTTAGTACTATAACTGGCCATGATTTTAGACTCATCAAAAAACCGGCATGATAACGGATTCACCCTTCGAGCTACAATTCCAGTATGAAAAAAGCTGAAAAAAACGGAATCGGCGCATGTTTTGCGATATGATTGGCCGTCCTGATAATTGATACAATTCGATGAAGTCTGATGTAGATAAATTGATCCGCTTGCTGATTGTCGATGAAGGTTTACATAAAGCAGAACAGATCACCAGCTCTTTGAGAGCAACCGGTTTACACGTACGAGCCGAATTTGCCGAAGATGGTGAAGATATGTGCGCCATACTTGAGAATAAAACGCTGGATCTTGTTCTATTCTCAATGGATTTACCCGAATTCACCCTCAAACAGGCACAGCACCTGATCAGCGAATGTGGCCGTCATGTAGCGCTTATCGCGATGACCAATCAACCGTCTACTGATGTAATCGTGCAATCTATCAATGATGGCGCACAGGATGTAGTTTCTTCAAAAAGTCTCGATCACCTCATTCAGGTTATAAAACGGGAGTCGTATTGCCTCGATCAGTGGCGCAAGTCCAGACGCCTCGAATTGCAACTTCAGGAGAGTGAAAAGCGCTGCCAGACACTACTCGCTAATTCCAAGGATGCCGTCGCCTACGTTCATGAAGGCATGCATATTTATGCTAACGAGGTCTATATCGAATTATTCGGAAATGCTGACTTCGACGAGCTTGAAGGGGTACCGATAATCGATATGGTCGATTCTTCACAACGGAGTGAGCTCAAATCCTTTTTAAGACAATTGAGTCAGGGAGATGTGGATAAGAATTACCTCGATCTTAGTCTAATCCACAGTAGCGGCGAATCTATTCAGGCTAAGATGGAGTTTTCACGGGCAAGTTACGATGGCGAACCCTGCACTCAGATTCTAATCCGCTCTCCTGCCGATACTTCCGAGCTTGAAGAACAGATTAACTACCTGCATCAACACGATTTGATTACCAGTTTATACAATCATCATTACTTTATAGATGAGCTCAAGGAGTCGCTTGCAAAAGCCACTAATGCACTTCATCAGTATTCGATGATCATGGTTGTGATTGATAATTTTCAGGCAATACGTGACAGAGTTGGTATTTCTGGTTGCGACGTATTGATTGGCGATGTTGCTATGATTCTCAAATCACATGCCTTCCCCGATCAAATAGTAGCTCGATTTGGCGCGCATTCCTATTCATTCCTCAGTGTTATTAAGGACAAGGCAGTAGTAGAGAAGCAGGCATCTCAAATCCCTGCGCTGATCGGAAACCACATTTCAGAAATCGGAGAACAGTCAATCGGTGCGACCTGCAGTGTCTCTGTAGTGTTTATTGACGAGAATTCACCGAATAATACGAATGAAATTATCGCTCGGGCTGAGAAAACCTGTGACGAACTACAGCAGGTCGGTGGTAATCAATTTGGGATATACATACCAAAGGAAGGTGAGCGTACCCAGGAAGAAGAAGATGGTTTGATCGCCAGCGAAATTAAAGATGCACTTGCGAACAATCGTGTTCAGGGTTTTTACCAGCCCATCGTCAGCATAAAGACTCAACCAGGTGCGCGATATATATCAAGCCTTGTAATCATCGACCGCGAAGGAAATCGGCTATCCGGGCAGAATTTTATAACGGCCGCACAAAGAACCGGGACATCAAAGGCACTTGATAGATGGTCGATCATGCATGCCATAAAAAAGATAAATGATGCCCGCAAGAAAAATCGGACCATAGAGATTATCGTACCGATCAGCGTAGTATCTCTATTCGATACCAGCCTCGTCACCTGGTTAACTGACTGTATAGTACAAGCCAGTATCAATGCTGAACAGCTGGGCTTCATGGTAAATGAGGGGGATGCAGTCAATCAACTAAAAGCTACCAAAACTTTATTCAAAGTCCTCAAACAGATGAATTGCAAGTTTGCTCTGGATGAATTCGGAACAGGCATCAATCCTTATCAGTTAGTCAAACACATTAAGGCGGATTACGTCAGAATTAATGCCGCATATATGGAAAATCTGGCACAAAATTCTGAAAATCAGGGTAGTATTCGGGAAATAGCAACTCAGCTGCAGGAGTTGGATATACATTCGATTACTCCCTGTGTCGATGATGCCGCAATCCTCAGTGTACTCTGGACCTTAAATGTTGATTTTGTTCAGGGCGATTTTCTGCAACCGCCAGACAGAGTGCTGCAGTATGATTTTTCGTCTATGTGATCAGTCAACAACCTCAACCAGACTAACATTCTGATACCCTCGCGGTAATTTACGCCCACGTTTACCGCGCTCAACCCGATATTCTTCGAGTTCTCTCAGATTCATCGACTTATATTTTTTACCGGAATGCACAACCAGTTTCTGCTTTTCAGATAAACACATTGTAAAACTGACCTGTTCCTCCCCACTCTTCAGACGTTTAGGCGGGATACCGAGAATTTTATTACCCTTGCCTTTACTCAGATGTGGTACCGACTTTAAGTCGACAACGCCGATATATCCTTCGCTGGTGATCGAGGCAATATTATCGACATCGAGATTTTGAATCGCTCTGGGGGGCAATAACCGTGCGCCGCCGGATATGCTGATCAAAGCCTTACCATTTTTACTTCTTGTCAGCATATCTTCAAACCGACATACAAAGCCGTAGCCATGCGATGTTGAAAGTAAATACAAATCATCGTCTGCTGCCATCAAACAACTGATAAACTCTGCGCCAGCGGCGAGCTTAAGTCTGCCGGTTAAAGGTTCGCCCTGGCCTCTGGCGGACGGCAGCGAATATGCCGGAAGTGTATAACTCCGACCATTAGAGTCGATAAAAACGACACTCTGGTTACTCTTGCCGAGAGCCATATCCCTGAAGTCATCACCCGATTTGAAGTTTAATCCTTTGGCGTCAATTTCATGTCCTTTTGCCGCGCGCACCCAGCCTTTCGAAGACAGTACGACTGTCAGTGCCTCTGAGGGAATCAGGTCGGTTTCATCAAGCGCGCGTGCCGCCTGGCGTGATGTGATCGGAGAACGCCTGGCATCACCATAGGTTTCAGCATCTTCTCTGATTTCATTTTTAATAAGCGTTTTAATGCGGCGATCAGATCCGAGCAATTTTTCCAGTTGCTTTTTTTCTTCGCTTAGCTTCTGCTGCTCTTCGCGAATTTTCATTTCCTCAAGCTTTGCCAGATTTCGCAGTTTGGTTTCCAGTATGGCTTCAGCCTGAATCTCGGAGATTTTAAAAGTCCTGATCAATTCGGCCTTCGGATCATCCTCGTATCGGACAATTCGAATGACTTCATCGAGATTGAGAAACGCGATGAGCAGACCTTCCAGTACATGCAGGCGCTTATCTACCTTATCCAGACGCCAGTTAAGGCGACGGCGAACCGTATCAATCCGGAATGCGATCCACTCCTGTAGCATCTGTTTAAGATTTTTAACCTGAGGGCGTCCGTTAGTGCCTATAACGTTCATGTTAACGCGATAAGTTTTTTCCAGATCGGTAGTCGCGAACAAATGGCTCATTAACGTCTCTACATCAACTCGATTAGAACGCGGCACGATGACCAGCCGGGTTGGATTTTCGTGATCCGATTCATCCCGCAAATCGTCAACCATCGGTAGTTTTTTGGCCAGCATCTGCTGAGCAATTTGCTCCAGCACTCGAGCACCGGAAACCTGGTGCGGTAGCGCTGTGATAATGATATCGCCATCTTCGCGTTCATAAACTGCGCGCATTCGAATTGAGCCATTACCGGTCTCATATATCGATTGCAGCTCTGCCGACGGGGTAATAATCTCCGCGTCTGTAGGATAATCTGGTCCATTTATATGTCGAAGCAAATCGTCCAGAGAGCTACGCGAATTCTCCAGTAACTGGATACATGCTTCGGCAACTTCGCGCAGATTATGCGGTGGTAGATCGGTAGCCATACCAACTGCAATCCCGGTGGTACCATTCAGCAATATATGCGGTAGCCGGGCTGGTAGCAGCGACGGCTCCTGCATAGTACCATCGAAATTCGCTATCCAGTCGACCGTGCCCTGGCCCAGTTCCTGTAACAGTACTTTCGCGAACTCGGAAAGACGCGATTCTGTATATCGCATCGCCGCGAAAGATTTCGGATCATCCGGTGAGCCGAAATTACCCTGGCCATCGATGAGCGGATATCGGTAGGAAAAGTCCTGCGCCATTAATACCATTGCTTCATAACAGGCACTATCGCCATGCGGGTGGAATTTACCAAGCACGTCGCCAACCGTGCGGGCAGACTTTTTATGCTTCGAACTGGCAGACAGACCAAGCTCTGACATCGCATAAATAATCCGTCGCTGTACCGGTTTCAGGCCATCGCCTATGTGTGGCAGCGCCCGGTCAAGAATGACATACATAGAATAATCGAGATAGGCTTTCTCGGTAAAAACATGCAATGGTTCCTGCTCGACACCTTCGAAATCAAATTCATCGGTCATGTCATGTCTCCGCCAGGTCGCCCTTATCCTGCAACCAGCTCTTACGATCTGCTGCACGTTTCTTAGAAAGCATCATATTCATGATTTCAAAAGTTTTATCGCCAGGTTCTATGGTCAGTCGCGCCAACCTTCGAGTATCCGGTGCAATTGCCGATTCGCGTAGTTGCATCGGATTCATTTCACCAAGTCCTTTAAAACGGGTCACGGTGACTTTTCCCTTACGCTTTTCTGCATGAATTCTATCTATAACGCCATCACGCTCGGCCTCGTCGAGTGCATAATATTTGTCCCTGGCTACATCGATCCGATACAGCGGCGGTTTCGCTACGTAGACATGGCCATTGTCCACAAGTGGTTGGAAGTGTCTTAAGAACAGTGCACAGAGCAACGTGGCGATATGCGCACCATCGGAATCGGCATCGGCAAGAATACAAACCTTGCCATAACGCAATTGAGACAAATCGTCCGAACCGGGCTCTACCCCTATTGCTACGGAAATATCGTGTACTTCCTGCGAAGCCAGTACCTGATCCACCGATACCTCCCAGGTATTTAGAATTTTACCTCGTAACGGCATAATTGCCTGGAAAGCACGATCTCGCGCCTGCTTGGCCGAGCCACCGGCTGAATCACCCTCGACTAGAAATAACTCGGTACGATTAACATCCTGACTAGAACAATCGGCCAGCTTTCCGGGTAGTGCAGGACCGGTAGTCACTTTTTTACGAACCACCTTTTTAGCAGTTTTTAGCCTCTTTTGCGCACTGCTAATCGCCATCTGCGCGAGTAAATCACCAACTTCGGCATGCTGGTTTAACCATAGACTGAATGAATCCTTGGCGACACCGGATACAAATGCCGCCGTTTCGCGCGATGACAGGCGTTCCTTGGTCTGACCCGAAAATTGTGGATCATCCATTTTTACCGAGAGAATATATGCGACCTTATCCCAGACATCGTCAGGGGCAATTTTTACGCCGCGAGGTAACAGGCTTCGAAACTCACAGAATTCTCGAATGGCATCGGTTAAACCGGTACGCAGGCCATTCACATGCGTGCCTCCCTGTGCAGTCGGAATCAGGTTGACATAACTTTCTGTCACACAATCGCCACCTTCGGGTAACCAGAGCACAGCCCAGTCAACGGCTTCGTGTTCACCCTGTAAGGAATTAACAAACGGCTCAGGGGGTAACAGTTCAAATCCGCTCAACGACTCCAGTAAATAGTCAGCCAGCCCATCCTGATAATGCCATTCACAGGACTCCTTGGTTTTCTCTACATAAAACTTGACGTTAAAACCTGGACATAAAACCGCCTTGGCTCGAAGCACATGCTTAAGCCGACTAACCGAAAACAGGGCACTATCGAAGTAGCTCTTATCCGGCCAGAAACGAATGGTAGTACCCGAATTCTTTTTCCCTACGTTACCAATCAGTTTCAATTTCTGAGTTTTCTCGCCGTGTTCAAAACCTATAGAATATTCCTTTCCATCTCGTCGAACGCGTACATCGAGACGTTTGGAAAGCGCATTAACAACCGAAACACCGACACCATGTAAACCACCGGAAAACTGATAATTCTTGCCGGAAAACTTTCCACCCGCATGCAATTTAGTCAAAATTACTTCAACCCCCGGAATTCCCTGCTGGGGATGTTTATCCACCGGCATTCCGCGGCCATCATCGATAACAGTAATAGAATTATCTGCATGCAGAATCACACCGATTTTGGAGGCATAACCGGCGATAGCTTCATCAACACTGTTGTCTATCACTTCCTGAGCGAGATGATTAGGACGTGAGGTATCGGTATACATGCCCGGTCTTTTCCTTACCGGTTCCAGTCCTGTCAATACTTCTATCGAGGCGGCATCATACTGGTTTTTCAAAAGTGAGCTTCCTGTATTAGGATTCAAAAAAATTGTGTCGAATTATAAACACAACGACTGAAAAATTGTCCTGTGATGAGAAAAAAAAGTCACTATTTCGGCACAGAGCCAGTGATGCAACTAAAAACCTCCTGCATGATGGTCGAAAGGGTACATTTTTATTGATGTCCCTTATATAATTCGGCTCTTTTTTGCGGAGACCAAACATGAGCGACTCGCCCTTTATCCACAATGTTGGTGTTGAAAATTTCCAGGCACTGGTACTGGAGAATTCGTTCAAACAACCGGTCCTGGTCGATTTCTGGGCAGACTGGTGTCAACCATGTAAAACTGTAATGCCAATACTTGCCAAACTTGCAGATGAATACAATGGAAAGTTTCACCTGGCCAGAGTTGATACCGAAGCACAGCAACAACTCGCTGCACATTTTCAGATAAAGAGCCTGCCAACCATGAAACTGTTCGTCAACGGTCAACCGGTGGACGAACGCATGGGGGCTTTGCCTGAGGGCGATATTCGTGCCTTCATTGACCAGTACCTGACCTCTGAGAGCGACAAAATGATGACAGCAGCGCGTCAGGCTAATATGGATGGACGAACTCAGGACGCGTTGGACCTCATGAACCAGGCCCTTGCCAAAGATCCCGAAAATGCCGATTTGAAAATCGATATTGCCCAGCTAGTGATGACTCAGGGAGACAATGTTGCCGCACTGGCATTACTCGACAGTCTGGATGAAGAGGGTAAAAAGAAGGAACCGGCGATCAAGTTACGAGCCGAAATAGACATGGCTGAAAAGCTAAGGGACCTCCCCTCAATAGACGATATCGAACAGAAACTGGCTGCAAATCCTGATGATCTGGAGGCACTGATAGACAAAAGTAATCATTTTACCGCCATGGCCGAATACGATCAGGCGATGCAATGCCTGTTACGTGTCATGACGCTCGATCAAAAGTTTGAAGACGATGCCGGCCGCAAAGGATTACTGGCTTTGTTTGACCTACTTGGCGGCGAACACCCCAGTGTTCAGAAATACCGTCGAAAAATGTTTACCCTGTTGCACTAAATTCAAACTACCCGCGCGGATGATGGCTGGCGTGCAAAGCCTGTAATCTCTCCTGTGCAATATGGGTATATATCTGCGTTGTCGACAGGCTACTATGCCCGAGTAACATCTGTACGGTTCGCAAATCAGCCCCGTGGTTGAGTAAATGCGTGGCAAAAGCATGTCTTAAAGAGTGGGGTGAGTACTGTGTTTTAATATCCGCTTTGAGTAAATACTTTTTAATATTTTGCCAGAATGCCTGCCGGCTAATCGCACTTCCCCGACTCGACAGAAATAACGCGTCATTGGTGTTACCTGGACGAATTAAACCTGACCTGGACTGTTTGAGATATAGCGATAACCAGTGCAACGCCTCTTCGCCAACCGGAATGATTCTTTCCTTGTTACCTTTGCCTGTTAGCCGCACCAGACCTAGATTGGTATTAACCTGACTAATCTGTAAAGAAACCAGTTCGCTAACACGCAGGCCAGAGCTATACATAAGTTCCAGCATACATCTGTCGCGCACTCCAAAATCACTACTGAGATCAGGTGTCTCAAGCAGGCTATCTATATCTGATTCAGATAATGTCGAAGGTAATTGTCGATTAATCTTAGGCGCGTAAATCAATTCAGTAGGGTTATCCTTGCGACGATTGATCTTTACAAGATGCTGATAAAACTGTTTTAGTGTAGACAATAAACGCGCATTCGACCGGGCAGCAGCGCCTGTTCTAAATCGTTCTGCAAGATATGACTGAATATCAGCCTGGCTCGCACTAACTAAGTCTAAATTTTTACTAGTGTGAAGCCACTTTGAAAACTGACTTAAATCTTGCTGATAGGCATTGAGTGTCAGTCTGGCTAGCCCTTTGTGTGACCAGATGGCGTCGATAAATATATCGATCTCAGGATCAACGCTAGCTTTTATTGATTTAGCAATCATCAATCGGTACTAATTGAACAAAAAAAAAGCACAGATAACTGTGCCTTTTTCAACTCTATAAAACCAGATTACTTGCTGGCTTTAGCTTTTTTCTTTTTCTTGGGCTTAGTCGATTTGGATAAAGCTGCCATCGCCTTTTTATCCCACGAGCCGAGAAATTTATTTACTGCAGCATCGCGCTTGCCAACCATTTTTGCCAGTACATCTGCACGAGTATTGGCGCCTTTCAATTCACCCTTAAGTGCTTTGACTTCCGCTTTTAACGCCGCTAATGATTCTCTCAAGCCTTTTGCTTTAGCTGCGGCGGAGGTTGATGACTTAGCTGCGGCTTTTTTCTTGATTACTCTTGCAACTTTCTTTTTTACTACAACTCGTGCAGCCTTCTTTTTTACTACTGCTTTTTTTACTGCTGCTTTTTTTACTGCTGGTTTTTTCACTGCTGGTTTTTTTACTGCTGCTTTTTTCGCAGCTGGTTTACCTGCACTAGCAGTTTTTTTAGCAGCCTTTTTAGTTGGAGCCGCTTTCTTTGCTGTCGCCATATCCGGTTTCCTCACGTTAACTGACCGAAGTCATTATAAAAATCACACAAAAGATTACAACCACTTATAGTTGAATATTTATTGTTGTGCCA
>JAAEOZ010000654.1 GCA_024222685.1 Gammaproteobacteria bacterium
GCAACAACCGGTACACTATCTACTAGCGATGTCGATGCAGTCGATACTCCGACCTTCGCCGCACAGACCGGTACCACCGGTAGTTATGGTAGTTTCGATGTCACAGCAGGTGGTGACTGGACTTATACGTTAGATAACTCAGCCGCTCAAGGCCTGGCTGGTGGTGAAGTTGTCACAGAAATATTTACCGTTACTGCAACTACTGCCGATGGTGAGAGTGTTACACAATCGGTAACCGTCACGGTAACCGGATCCGAAGATGCCGCTGTCATTTCTAGTGCTCATGAAACCCTTATAGAAACAAATGCACTACTATCTACTAGTGGTACATTAACGAGCACAGATCCTGATGACCCCGATAACAATTTCACTCCATCTGTTACAACGGGTACGACTGGTGATTTCAGTATCGATGCGAGCGGTAACTGGACATTTGTAACAAACAGCGCGTTCAATAATTTGAACATTGGTGACTCGATCAACGAAACTTTTAATGTCACCAGCATCGACGGTACGCCGAGTACGGTTCAAATCACCATCAATGGCACCAACGATACGGCTACCGTTAGCTCTGACAGTCGAACCTTGTCCGAGACCGATGCTGCCGTATCTACTTCAGGTACGTTAACGGCTACTGATCCAGATAATACGGATAACACTTTCACAGCTTCGAGCACCACGGGCATTATCGGTGACTTCAGTATCGATGCTGCGGGTAACTGGTCGTTCGCAGCTAACAGTGCGTTCGATAACCTCAATGTGGGCGATAGTGTCAATGAAACCTTCAACATTACTAGCGTTGACGGTACCCCGAGTACAGTTCAAATCACCATCAATGGCACCAACGATGCAGCTACCGTTAGCTCTGACAGCCAAACTCTGACCGAGACCGACGTTGCGTTAACAACTTCGGGGACATTGACTAGCACAGACATTGACAATCCTGATAATACGTTTACACCAGCCAGCATTGTTGGAAGCATTGGTACATTAGTCATAGATGTTGGCGGCAACTGGACCTTCACTGCCAACAGTGCCTTCGATAACCTCAATGTAGGCGATAGTGTTAACGAAGCCTTCAACGTCACCAGTGTCGATGGTGCCCCGAGCACGGTTCAAATCACTATCAATGGTACTAACGACGCGCCCACAACTTCGATTGATACTAATACGGTTCTGGAAGGTTCAAGTATCAGTATTGGCGCTCTAGGTGGATTATTGTCTAACGATTTTGATGCCGAAAATGATGCCATTAGCGTTACTCAAATTGCTACCGACAGTACCGGTGCAGGTGCCGTTGCTGCAGATGGTATTAGCAGTATTAGCACAGTATTAGGAGGCACTATTGTCGTCAATGCTGATGGATCCTATACATATACTGCGCCATCCAGTCTCGATCATAGTAGTAGTGCAAGCCTTACCGATAGCTTCTCTTATCTGATTTCCGACGGTAATCTCAACTCAAGCTGGACGACGGTTAATATCAATGTGACCGATGCGGTACCAGTCGCCGCTGATGATGCAGATAGCATCGGTTACGGTGGGACAGTTTATGGCAATGTCATTACCGGAGCCGGTAGTGATGGTAGTGGTACCGATGCGGTAGGTGCTGATGCACCTGTGACACTCCAGTCGGTTACCTTCAATGGCATGACTTATAACAGTTTTGATGGTTCTGGCAATCTAACTATCAATACCACTAACGGTATTCTGATCATTAATCAGAGTGGTTCATACAGTTACCAATCAATCCAGTTAATACCGAGTGCGGTCGGCGATGACGTATTCAGTTATGTAATTCAGGATGCTGACGGCGATATCAGTACAGCCGATCTGACAATGACGCATGACAACATCAGTGCTGCCATTGATGATAGTACGACGGTATCTGAAGCTGGGCTTGCGGCAGGTACACAAGCTTCGACGTCGATCGAAATTACCGCTGGTAATTTGCTGGATAATGACACAGGAATAGGTGCTTTTACGTTAATTGATCAGGTTACCTTCGGTGGGCTAACTGCGACACCCGATGGCGCAGGAGTAATCACAATCAATGGTACTTATGGCACATTAACAGTTTATACAACCGATAACGGCACTATTCGTGCGGGCGATTACGAGTATTCTCTGACAACAACAAGCTCGGGTGATACTACCTCGGAGACATTCGAGTACAGCCTGGTCGACACCAATACCGGTAATACCAGCACTGCGAATCTTAATATCGGAATAGTGGATGATGCGCCAGGTGGCATAGATATAGTTCAGAATCTGTCATCAACCGCCCAGCCACTGATTTATAATCTGTCGATAGTGCTAGACGTCTCTGGCAGTATGAGAACCGCAACAGCCAGTGGCCAAACTCGCCTTGAAGTTGCGGTTGAATCACTAGAAGCATTGATCAATAGTGTCGATGACCTGGGAAATGTCAATGTTCAGCTCATTTCATTTTCCTCTGGCGTTAGCACTTCCGGTTGGTATCAGGATGACATTTATGGTGCGCTTGAATTCCTCAATGACCTACAGGCCGGTGGTGGCACTTACTACGATTCCGCACTGAATGCCATGATTGGTTCTTCCACACCCCCTCCCGCAGACCAGTCTCTGATATATTTTGTCTCGGATGGCGTCTCTAGCAATAACCACGGTGTCGATGACACCGTGTCTTACACCAACAATGCCGGTACCACATTAAATGGTCAGGTGGCCTGGGAATCTTATGTCGAAGAAAATGCTGATATTGCGTTCGGTATTGGTATCGGTTCTGCGAGACTGACTGAATTACAGCAGGTAGCACACCCTCAGGTGAATGGTAATGACGATTTTGCTATCACGGTATCAGATCCTGCGGACCTGACCGCAACCTTACTGGAAACGCTAACCAATAACACAGTGGTCGGTTCATTAGACGTATTAGGCGCGAACGGTGCTGCAGGTTTTGTTATTGGCGCCGACGGGGGATACATATCGGAAATCACCATCAATGGTACGGTTTATTCCTTTAACCCATCCACCAGCACCAATAGTGCTCTGTCGGTTACTACCTTATTAGGCGGCGTACTTGATATTGATCTCGCATCAGGTGAATACAGTTATTCGATAGACGTTGATCAATCATTGCTCGGCGAGACCGAGCTTTTCCCAGTCACCGTTATTGATAACGATGGGGATAGTTATACCGCCAATATTCAATTTGATATCAACTACGAACCTTCAATAGATACCAACCGCGATATTGTCCTGACCAACGTCAGCGACGGTACCGCAATCGACATTAGCAGCACTGCTTTGATGCACAATGATAAGACAACCGACAGCACAACAATTAGCTCGACTTCGAATGCTGTGAACAGCGTCATTAGCGGCACTGATACAGTCACATTCGATCCTGATGAAGCTGCTATTTTTCTCGCCGAGTCTGATTTCGAGACCGTTAACGCCGCTGTAACTATAAACGAACGCAGCGAGTTGATAGCAACAAATAATACTGCCGGCACTGCCACAGATATGACCGATCGCTCATTATTTAGCTCCAATGATGGCAATTTGAGAGGTGTCAATGTCAATGGTTATAGCGCCGCATACCTGGGAAATATATACGGGACGGGTGATCAGGACTGGATAGCTGTTAACCTGGCTCAGGGTGAAGACATTTGGCTCGATGTCGATGGTGCAGCACTTCAGGTCAATGCGCATATTTACGATGTTAATGGTGATTTCGTTACAACGGTTGCAAATAATGCTGGTGGGCCCTGGGGCGGTTTTACAGCAACTGACACCAGTACCTATTATATAGTTGTTGAAGCCCAAAATGATGGCAATACAGGAAATTATGATTTGTATATGACCGTTGATGCCAGTAATGCAGACTATACCCATATCCCGATGATGGGTAGCTTCGAATATACCCTGGATAACGGTGCTGGAATACTGGATAGTTCCTCCGTAGAGGTATCTGCAGTAGCTGGCAATACCATTACAGGTAGTGCCAGCGACGAAATACTTATTGGCGGAAATACTGACGACATTCTAATTGCCAATGCAGGTGATGATGTCCTGGTGGGAAATCTGGGTGATGATATCCTCCAGGGTGGTGCAGGAAGTGATCTGTTGATTGGAGGCAGTGGCGACGATAGCCTTGTTGGCGGAGATGGTATCGATATTTTCGCACTCGAAGCAGGCGATGAAGGTAGTACAGTTACTCCGGCCGTAGACACAATTAGCGATTTTAGCATCGGTAGTGGCGGCGATGTACTGGATTTATCAGACATGCTGCAAAACGAGAATCTGAGTTCGCTGGACAGCTACCTGAATTTCGATTATGACAATGTGACCGGTGACACTACAATTAATATTGATACCGATGGCAGTACCGGCAGCTTCGAGAGTAGCCAGCAAATTGTACTGAGTGGTATTGATTTAACAGCGGGTGGAACCTTAACTGATCAGCAAATACTCGATAGTTTACTCAGTAACGGCAATTTAATTGTCGATCAATAAAGTCGAGCTTGGTTAAAACTCGCCAGGGAAGGCAGGCCAGGAAAATGCCAGCTAACTTACCCAGTCTTTAAAGTTGTCGATAACTTTATTCAGGCCGTCTTCTCGTCCGGCCCCGTATGCCTTATTAAGTAGCTGTTCTTCGCGTTCTGGATGACCCAGGTAGCCACCTTGCCAGCCAATAATATACTCCTCGTTGACCCCTGTATTTTCCATTTCGGTGGTAGCATCTCGATAAGCCTGATCCATAATAGAACCTCATTTAGGTCTTTGATTTAGTTAAAAATTAAGAATCTAGTTAGATTATTTAATCGACATCCAATAGGAAATATCCCTATTGGGGGTAAACAAGCTCACCCTGACTATTACTCTCCAACAGAGGTATTTGTTTAAGAGACTGAAATGGTAAAATTACTGGATTATTTCAAATTTTAATTATATGGCAACTGAAGCAGAAGTTAATTATAACAGCGGAATGATCGCGTTTGAATCAAAAGAATTTAACCGAGCTATGCATTTCTTACTACCGTTTGCCGAACAGGGGAATGCAGATGCCCAGCATCGGGTTTCAATCATGTTGCAAAATGGCCTTGGTCTGGTTAAAAATGAATTTCATGCTTATAAATGGATGAAGACAGCTGCCGAACAGGGCCACGCAGTAGCCCAGCATGGCCTCGGATTTATGTATATGGAAGGTGATTGCGTCGGTAAGAATATGGAAAGAGCAATTCACTGGTTCACTCTTGCGGCGGAGCAGGGTCTTGCCGGATCACAAACAACACTGGCAATGATTTATGATCAGGGCAATGGTGTTGAGATAGATCAGGAAAAAGCCAGAATTTTGTACCAACGTGCCGGATTTTGATATCAATTCTGTGTCTTCAACCTTAAAATAACCTTTACCTCTATTCGCCAGGTAATGGCGATTTCTGTAATTGAGCGGTTATGAACTTTTTCCCTGTTTTCCTCGATATAAAGAATAAGCCCTGCCTGGTTGTCGGTGCCGGAAACATTGCCGCACGAAAAATGGAATTACTCTTAAAAGCAGGGGCCTCGGTAAAAGTTATCGCCGGAAAAATCGGAGACCAGGTTAAAGAATTACAGCATCGACATTCCATTCAATGCGAGGTACGTGCATTCAATGATGGCGACCTTGAACAAGTTGTCCTGGTGATTGCTGCGACTGACGACCGAGAATTGAATGAACGAATATCTAGCCTTGCCAAAACCAGACAAATTCCTGTGAACGTGGTCGATAATCCCGACTTATGCAGTTTCATTACACCTTCAATCATCGATCGAGATCCTGTGCAAATTGCGATTTCTACTGGCGGCTCATCACCAGTCATCGCAAGGCATATTCGTACCCAGCTTGAAAGCAGTATTCCGGCCTGCTATGGGGAATTAGCCCGGCTTTTTGCCGATCATCGGCTACTGGTAAAAAAGGCTTTTCCAAATGTTGAGGAACGTCGCCGATTCTGGGAATCCGTTTTAGAAGGGCCGGTAGCAGAATACACGTTTTCGGGACGGGTTGAAGAAGCTGGAAACTTGTTAAACAAATTGATCTCTGAGTCAAATTCAGCTCCGAATTTTCAGGGGGAAGTTTACCTTGTAGGAGCGGGCCCCGGAGACCCTGACTTACTCACATTTAAAGCTTTAAGACTAATGCAGAAATGCGATGTGGTTGTCTATGATCGACTCGTATCGGAGTCGATACTCGAATTAGTACGCCGCGATGCCGAAAAAATTTACGCGGGTAAGGCCAGTGCAAATCACAGCCTCTCTCAGGAAAGTATCAATCAATTACTAATACGACTCGCCAAAGAAGGCAAATGCGTATTGCGACTAAAAGGCGGGGATCCATTTATTTTCGGTAGAGGAGGCGAGGAAATAAGTGAACTCATAGACGAAAACATCGATTTCCAGGTTGTTCCCGGGATTACCGCCGCATCGGGTTGTGCGACCTATTCAGGGATACCATTAACTCACCGTGATTACTCACAGGCCTGTATTTTTGTTACCGGGCATAAAAAAAATAATTCTACCGAGCTCAACTGGGATATGTTAAGCCATGCCAGTCAGACAGTTGTTTTCTATATGGGCCTAGACAATGTTCGCCACATCTGCGATTCATTAAAAGTACACGGTCGCCGGCCTACCACGCCAGCTGCGCTAATCGAAAAAGGAACGACTTCTGCTCAACGGGTGCTAATAGGTGATTTAAACAGTCTTCCTGAGATTGTCGATGAAAACGAGGTGCACGCACCGACTCTGATTATCATCGGCGAAGTCGTAGAACTACATCATAAATTAAGCTGGTATAAACAGGGCGAAGAAATCAGTTCGGAGTGATTAACCCAGATCATTCATCAGGTTTTCTCTGGTCTTTCCTTCAACTTTCACATCGAATGAGTATACCGGGTGCTGGACACCGATGTGCCAGCCAGAGTCGTTTTTTATAGCCTCAGCCATCGCATCGTTAACTTCAAAGCGGATAAAGTGAACCGCAGACGTTTTATTATCGGTAGAGCGTTCCAGATCTTCATCTGCTATCGCCCATACCTTATCGAATTCACCGATTTGCATCCACAAAAGGTCTTCTATGCCGATCATCTTCTCCAGTTGCAACGCTCTGACATCCGGATCTGTATATTCAATCATGAAAGTTGCTTTGAAATTCCGTCCGCTCGGAACCAGAGGATTGTAGGCTTCCAGTTCGTCATTAATTCCATCCGCTTCAAAAACCTTCTCAATGCGCAACATTTCCTGAATTTGATAGAGCAAAGTCAATCTGTCTTCGAAATAAAGAGTAGCGTTAAGCCCCAATGGGATTTGCCGATATTTCTTATGACCGAGAACCCGGCGTCTGAATTCAGGCCTCTTTTCAGCATATTGTTCGAGACTCATCAGATCTGCACGGGTTATTTCATTAGACGCATTCATTTTTTTATATTCCATAGGCCTGTCTAAGAAGGCAAATCGGGTGTTGAGCCTGACTGCCATCTGCAAGCCCGGCAGATAAATGATGCCCCGCCATCGGGCAGTCACTGGCGTAGACATCGGCTTCGAATTTCTTAATGCGGTTAACCACTGGTTTGGCAATTTTCATTGCAGTCTGGTGGAATTCCTGTTTAATCGCGTAGGTACCATCGTGACCAGAACATCGTTCGATAGTATCGATCTCCGTACCAGGAATAAGCGACAGGATATCTCGTGTCTTCATTCCAATTCGCTGCACGCGCTGGTGGCAGGCGACATGGTAACTGATTTTACCTACAGACTGTGCAAACTCAGTTTTCAACATGCCTGCCTTGTGTCTTAACATCAGGTATTCAAAAGGGTCATAAAATGCCTGTTGAACTTTAACTACTCGCTCATCTTCAGGGAAAATTAAAGGTAGTTCCTGTTTAAACTGCAGCGTACAGGAAGGCACAGGTGAGATGATATCCCAGCCGTCTTCAACCAGCCCGGTAAGAACAGGCATATTTTGATCTTTCAGCGATTTAACCGAATCAAGATCACCGAGTTCCAGTTTGGGCATACCGCAACAAACCGTATCAGCTATAACCATGGTCGGTATGTTGTTATGCTCGAACACGGTAAGTAAATCTTCGCCAAGATGCGGTTCGTTGTATTCCCCATAACAGGTGCCGAAGATAGCAACCTTACCGCGGGTTTTGTCAGTTTTTACAGCTTTGCTTTCGTCAGCTCTATGGTGGCTAGTTCGTTTACTTAATGTTTGGCTATAGTATTCAGGTAATCTCGCAGAGGAATCAATAGCAAGCGAAGTCTCCAGCAATGCTCTGGTGTGTTCATTTTTGTTTGCCGCATTAACAATGCTGCTAACGATTGGAATGCTTGCAAAACCACCTATAGTGTCGGTGGATGAAATAATGCGATCCCGAAATTTGCTACGACCCTGTTTGAATCCGAGAGCTTTGGCACGCAACATCAAGTGCGGGAAATCAACATTCCATTCATGCGGCGGAACGTAGGGGCATTTGGTCAAATAACACAGATCACATAAATAACAATGATCAATCACCTGCCAGTAGTCTTTACGATCAACACCGTCTACTTCCAGGGTATCTGACTCATCGACAAGGTCGAATAGCGTTGGAAAAGCATTACATAAACTGACACATCGCCTGCAACCGTGGCAGATGTCGTAAACGCGTTCGAGCTCATCAAAGACTTTTTCCTCGTTGTAGAAATCAGGGTGATCCTGACCTAGAGGATGACGAGTTGGCGCCTGTAAACTGCCTTCGCGAGATGTAGATGACATAGAGGTATTGATGGTTTCAACGAGAAAAAGGCTGCAAATTTACTCGGCAGCCGATACTACTTAACGATGCCCAGATCAAGCGTCCAGGTTATCCAGTGCTTTCTGGAAGCGATTGGCATGCGAGCGCTCTGCTTTTGCCAGCGTTTCAAACCAGTCGGCAATCTCATCAAAACCCTCTTCACGGGCCGATTTAGCCATACCCGGATACATATCCGTGTACTCATGGGTTTCACCTGCTATAGAGGCTTTAAGATTGTTTTCGGTACTTCCGATGGGTAAACCGGTGGCAGGATCACCAACTTCTTCCAGGTATTCGAGATGACCATGTGCATGACCGGTTTCACCCTCTGCAGTAGAGCGAAAAACTGCTGATACGTCATTGAAACCTTCTACATCCGCCTTGGCGGCAAAATATAGATATCGACGGTTAGCCTGTGACTCACCCGCGAATGCGTCTTTCAGGTTTTGTTCTGTTTTTGATCCTTTTAAGGACATGTTGCCTCCAGTGGAATGCTGTTAAAAATAATCAACGAGAAAATTCCCGGATCGCCATATTATCAATCAGCATAGATAAAGGAAGTTAATTTTATTAATAAATTCGATTGCCTTTTTTTATGAGCACTAAATTAATTACTTCACTCACAAATAAAAAGGCCGCAAACTGTGCGGCCTTTATTTAGCAATTTATTTCGTGTTTAGTAATGCTCCAGCTTATGCTCTGTGGGATCTTCCAGGTATTTATCTCGGTTTTGCTCCGACTCAAAGTAAATTACCAGATTATCGTCATCCAGGTTCTCGATGACATATGGCATATCCATTAAATGATCCAGTGATTTACCAGTAATGGGGTCGGTAGTTTCTATCCTGTATGTCATAATCTTCCCCGTTTTTCTATACAACAAGAGTTTCTTATAGCTCCTTTATTCTCCTTTTTAAAGTAAATATCAAATAAAGTTGTGAATTAAATTGAATTTCCCCCTTGAATCAAAAGATTATAAAATCTACCTAGAATTAAGGTAAACTATATCCCATATGTTTATGATTATTAAATAAATGCTGGCAAGTTATGAAAAAGTATGATGTTTACGCGATTGGCAATGCACTAGTTGATATTGAGTACCACACTAAAAAATCCAAGCTGGATGAACTGGGCATAGAGAAGGGTTTAATGACCTTAATCGACGAAACCAGGCAGAATAGTTTGATCCGTCACCTGGGAGATTCTCATGAATCTATGACTTGCGGTGGATCGGCTGCAAACTCAATAATTGCACTCGCCCAGATGGGTGGTGTTTCGCACTTCGATTGCCGTGTAGGGAATGACATCACCGGTCAATTTTTTGCCGATGATCTAAAACAGTCTGGTGTCAATTCGAAGCTTGACATCAATCATGCATCCCCGGGAGTCACTGGCAAGTGCCTTGTGTTCGTTACCCCGGATGCTGATCGCACCATGAATACTTTTCTCGGAGCCAGCGCAGAACTCGATCAAAGCGATATCGATCATGATGCGATTGCACATTCAAAAATCGCATACATGGAGGGCTATCTGGCCAGCGCCGATTGTACCCGTCAGGCAGCTATACAGGTTCGGCAAATTGCTGAAGACAGAAACGTCAAAACTGCCCTGACATTATCCGATCCGAATATGGTTTTATATTTTCGTGAGGGCCTCAATGAAATGATCGGCAATGGTGTCGATTTACTTTTTGCCAATGAGGACGAGGCTTGCGAGCTGGCACAAACCAGAGATTTAAATGAAACCATCGTGATGCTGAAACAATGCGCCAGAACATTTGCCGTTACACGGGGTAAGCAGGGTGCGGTCGTATTCGATGGCAGCGAATTAATTGAAATTGCGCCGCATCCTATTGAAGCTATAGACACACTTGGGGCAGGGGACATGTTCGCTGGTTCGTTCATGTATGGGCTTAGTCAGGGTATGAGTTACCAGCAGGCCGGTGATCTGGCATCTATGGCTTCTGCCAAAATCGTGGCGAAATTTGGACCTAGATTACAGGCAAGTGAAACTCAGGATTTACTGCGCCGATTTAATTCTGGAATTTAACCTGCCAATAGTTAAAAATAGCCGCCTTTTTTGTTTAACCCTTCCTTTTCTGCAAGGCAGACTGTAACAATGACTATGTTTGAAACCAAGGACCTCCGTATTAAAGATGTCAAAGAAGTATTATCTCCCGAAGAGTTAATGACGGACCTTCCAATCGGAGAACAGGCTGCTCAGGTAGTGCATGACGCCCGACAGGGTATTTATGACGTGCTCGAAGGCAGGGATGATCGACTGGTTGTCATTATTGGCCCATGTTCTATACACGACACTAAAGCTGCACTCGAATATGCTAATCGACTCAAGCCTCTGATCGACTCTTTGAAGGCTGATCTTCTCATTGTTATGCGCGTTTATTTTGAAAAGCCGCGAACAACAGTTGGCTGGAAAGGCATGATTAATGATCCGGATCTCGACAACAGTTTTCGCATTAATAAAGGCGTTCGCATGGCGCGAGAATTATTGCTAAACCTTTCTGAAATGGGTATACCTGCCGGGCATGAATACCTCGATTTGATCAGCCCTCAATATGTTTCTGACCTGGTATCCTGGGGTGCAATCGGAGCCCGAACTACTGAAAGCCAGGGCCACAGAGAACTTGCTTCGGGTTTATCCTGCCCGGTAGGTTTTAAGAATGGCACCGATGGCCGTATACAAATAGCAATAGATGCGATCGGTGCAGCAAAGAATTCGCATAATTTTATGTCGTTAACCTTAAAAGGTCACTCGGCCATTTTTGTCACTGCCGGCAACCCGTACTCCCATGTCATTCTGCGCGGTGGTTCCCGCCCGAACTATGACCGGGAAAGCGTCAATGAAGCCGCCGAGAAACTTGAAGCAGGCGGTTTAACTTCCATGATTATGGTCGATTGTAGTCATGCTAACAGCTCAAAGAAATTCGAAAAACAGGTCGATGTCTGTCGCGACATTATTCACCAGCTTAAAACCGGTCAAAATAATATCTTCGGTGTAATGATCGAGAGCCATCTGGTTGAAGGCCGTCAGGATTACAAAGAAGGGGCCAGTTTGACCTATGGGCAGAGCATTACAGATGCCTGCATAGGCTGGGAAGCCTCCGAATCACTGTTACTTGAACTTGCGGAAGCAGTACGGGAAAAGCGAGAAGCCCGGAAGTAGACTAATTAGCTCATCCACGGCTTGATAGAATTAACTCCAGACTGATACTTCATGGCCAAACGAAAAAGTGTCAGCAAGCCCCGTAAAACCCAGAGGCGGTCAAAACAGGCAAGGAACAAACCACCAGGGCACTATTTCAAATGGGCCGGGCTTGCCCTGCTGGCTGCTTTTGCAATCTATATTGTTTATCTGAATTTTGTTATTAGCAATCGCTTCGATGGCGAGACCTGGGCCATCCCTTCGCGCGTATTCGCCAGGCCGCTTGAGTTGTATCCGGGCTTTCAGACAAATGTCGATGAATTAATTTATGAACTCGATCTATCGACCTTTAAGTCGGTTAACATCAAACCGCAGGCCGGCCAATACCGCCCGTTAGAGAATGGCATCGAGCTTCACAGCCGCCAATTTAAATTTATTGACGAGCTAGAACCAGAGCGACATGTCCAGATTAGCTTTACTGGTGATAAAATTGAGCAGATTGTCGACTTGCAAAGTGGACAGAATTTGCAACTTTTACGTTTACCACCGGCCATCATAGGTAGCTATCACCCTGAAAACGGCGAGGATCGCTTACTACTCTCAGAAAAAGAAATTCCTCAGCAACTAATCGACATTTTGCTCGCTGTCGAGGACCGTCGCTTCTATCAGCATTTCGGGATCAGCCCAGTCTCTATATTCCGCGCTTTAATGGCCAATATTGATGCCGGAAAAACAGTCCAGGGGGGAAGTACCATCACTCAGCAGCTCGCGAAAAATCTGTTTCTAACACCGGAGCGCTCCCTGGTCAGAAAATTGAATGAAGCTTTCATAGCTTTATTGCTCGAAATCCGATTTAGTAAAAGTACTATTCTGATCGCATATTTAAATGAAGTATTTCTGCTGCAACAAAACAATATATCAATTCACGGATTTGCCCAGGCAAGCCGAATGCTGTTTAAGCAAAACGTAGATCAACTGTCTACAGATAAACTGGCTATGCTGGTTGGCATGGTAAATGGGCCGACTCGTTACAACCCGATGACTCATCCGGAGCAAACCAGGAAGAGGAGAAATCTGGTGCTAAGCATTATGCAGGGCCAGGCGATAATCAGTGAAACGGAGTTTAAAGAATTTGCCAACAAACCTTTAGGCACGGTGGATCGCCTTCCAGCCGTTAACCGGTTTCCAGCCTACCTTGATCTGGTCAAACGACAACTGGCGAGCAACTATAGTCCGCATCAACTGGCGGGCCGAGGATTGCGAATTTTCACTTCGTTTGATCCAGTCATTCAACAACAACTGGAGCAGGGCCTTCAAACAGGATTAAACCGTTTTCAGCAACCACAATTGCAGTCTGCTGTTATAATCGCCGATTACTTAAACGGTGATATTAAAGCGCTGACAGGAGATCGAAAAGTCGACTTCCCAGGTTTCAACAGAGCAATAATGGCGCAACGACCTATCGGATCCCTGATTAAACCATTACTGTTGTACAGTTTACTAGAATCAGGCAATTATTCGCTGGCGACGCTAGTTGAAGACAAACCGGTACGTATTCAGCAGTCTAATGGTGAAATCTGGGAGCCACGAAATTATGATCGCAAGCTACATGGGAAAATGAGCCTGTATCAGGCCTTTATCAAATCCTATAACCTGCCTTTCGTTAATCTTGGTGTTAATGGTGGGCTGGAATTGTTATCGAATAATCTGCAAGAAATTCATTTACTCAAGCATGATATTGTCTATCCCTCACTGCTTCTGGGCACGACCGTGATGTCTGTTTACGAGGTCGCTCAAATGTACCAGGTAATCGCCAATAACGGATATTTCTCACCAATTACAACCATCAGACAGGTAACAGACGCGGATAACGGGGTACTCAATACTAACCCTGTCGACTCTTTAAAATTATTTGATCAGGACACTACTATCCAGGTGCAACGTGCGATGATTGGTGTCGCCGAACAAGGTACTGCCAGATATCTTAAACAACGTTTCAGGCAAGAAATACTTGCCGGTAAAACAGGAACCACCAACGATGCACGTGACTCCTGGTTTAGCGGATTTAGTAATCAACTATTAACCGTTGTCTGGCTGGGTCGGGACGACAATACACCGGTCGGTTTAAGCGGCTCTGCTGGTGCTTTACGTGTCTGGGCGGATATTATGCATCGAGTCGGTTTTAAGTCTTTCAAATTAACAGGAGATAACAGCCTGGCCTGGCGGCATATCAATCCCTTCAGTGCAGGTTTAACGAGAGAGAGTTGTGACAGTAGTGTTTTACTGCCTTTTAAAAAGAATCAGATACCCAGCAGGCGAGTTAGCTGTGCACCTTAAGTCATCGCAGAGTTTATTCAAACCGGGCTTATGTTTTTTTCTGATATTCATCCTGAGCTCATGTGGAATCCCTGTAAAAAAAAATCGTTACCAACAGGAACCGATCGAAGCAAAGACTAGTATCGGAGCTGTTACAGAACTTCAACAAAAGGCGGTACAGGCACTGAAAGTACATAAAGCACAACTCTCCATAGATTACCTCGAACGTGCTATTAAAATTGAGCCACGCAATGCTATGAGCTGGCACTATCTAGCGCAAAGCTATTATCTGCAGAATAATTTTAACAAATGCCTGGCCATGCTCGATCGTTCGATGAGTTATGGCCATATCTCGGACAGTTTCAATGAGGCCAGCAAGGAGCTGAAACACAAGTGCCAGGTTGAAGTAAATGGCTGAATTATCGAGCGAGTTGAATGTCGATGCCGTACTCGGTGCTGATGGCATCATCCGTGATCAGGTTGCTGATTTTTGCGAACGTGAAAGTCAGCTTCGTATGTCCCGACTGATAAGCAAATGTATCGAACAGCAACAAAGCCATATCATCGAAGCCAGCACCGGTATCGGCAAATCTTTTGCTTACCTTGTACCTGTGTTTTTGAGTGATAAAAAGGTGGTTATATCAACTGGCACGAAGAATTTGCAGGATCAACTATATTTCAAAGATATTCCTCTGATTCGAAAGACCATTGTCAACGCGAGAAAGACTGCCCTGTTAAAAGGCCGAAGCAATTACTGTTGCCCGCATCGGATCAATCTGCACAAACATCAAAAACAATTTCAGAAACGCGAAATGGCCTCGCTGTTTGCGGCGTTGTCGGAGTGGTCTCTGGAGACAGTGACAGGCGATATCAGTGAATTTTCTGCAATACCTGAAAATGACTGGTTATGGTTTTATGCGACGTCAAATACCGATAATTGCCTGGGTAGCGATTGCCCGGAATTTGATAACTGTTTCGTTTTCAAAGCACGTCGGAAAGCCATGGATGCCGATATCGTGGTTATCAATCATCATCTGTATTTTTCCGATTTAACATTAAAACAGGAAGGTTTTGGAGAAATTTTACCCGATGCCGATGTGCTGATATTCGATGAAGCGCATCAGTTGCCGGATGTCGCCAGTCACTTTTACGGCGATCAACTGAGCATGCGCCAGATCGAGTACCTTTGCCGAGATATGATCGATGCCGAACTTTCCGAAGCTTCCGATTCAAAGGAAGTATCGATCCCTGCCGATCGATTATTAAAAGCCGCCGCTGATTTTCGACTAACCCTGGGACAATTCCCACAAAAATCCGACTGGCCACGAATCCAGTTCGCACCACAGATAAAGCAGGCGGTAGCGGACTTGCAGGCGGCATTTTCCGGTTTGAAGGGGGTACTTGAGCCTCTGGTGAGCCGCGGTAAAGACCTCGCCAGTTGTTATCGAAGACTGGAGTCCAGTGAGCAGTCCTTACAACAATTTCTCCAGCCCGATGATAGCCAGGTAAACTGGTACGAATGGAATGACCGAAGCTTCAGACTCATGCTATCGCCACTGGAAGTAGGTGATCAGTTCAGACAACAGCTAGAGCAATCCTCATTCGAGTCGGTATTTTTTACCTCGGCCACGCTAAGCTCACAACAGTCATTTAAATACTATAGCGATAGAATGGGCTTGAATGGGATCGGCGAAAGTAGTTTCGACAGCCCTTTTGATTATCAAAAGCAGGCCTTGCTCTATGTACCTGATAATCTGCCCGACCCATCAGACAGGGAATACGCCAGAACATTCGGCGAGTGTTGCCGAGAATTGATAAAAGCCACCGATGGATATTGTTTTATCCTTTTCACCAGCTATCGAATGCTGGACTGGACAGCCGACTATTTGCGCAGCAAGATTCCGAACCCGTTATTTATACAGGGTGACTATCAACGAAGCGAATTACTGAGCCAGTATATGAAATCAAGCAAAGGAGTTCTGTTGGGTACCAGCAGTTTCTGGGAAGGCATCGACGTTAAAGGCGATCAGCTACGTTGTGTTATTATCGATAAACTGCCGTTCAAGTCTCCCGGAGATCCCGTTTATAAAAGACGGCTTCAACTCGTCAATAGCCAGGGCGGGAATGCGTTTATGGATGTACAGATTCCTGAAGCCACCATAAGTTTACGCCAGGGAGTAGGGCGCTTGATTCGAGATGTGGGTGATCGAGGTGTAGTCGCGCTCTGTGATAATCGATTGAATAGTAAGTCTTATGGCAAGGCAATGATTAATAGTTTGCCAGCGATGATGATGAGTTGCGATTTAGCGCAAGTTAGAGCATTTGCTGAGAAAGAGTTTGGACAGGGTACTAAAGCCTGATGTTGGAGCAACTTAAAGTCGTCAAAGCTGTTGAACGTCTCGAGAAAAACCTGCCTCTACGGCATAACCAGGGCCTACTACCGCCGGAACTACGGCAGCGAGCATGGCACCGTCAATGCGATGTGTGCGTTCGATGCATTGGCGATTAGCAGCATGTTTAATTTGCCAATCCGTGTCGAATCATGTTGTCGTCTAAGCGCTCAAGATGTCCTGATCCATCAGAATGCTACCGAATTAGCCATAATCGAGCCCGATTCACCACTCTTTGCGGCAATAAACTGGGATGCTACAGATAGCGTTAAAAGCTGTTGGGCATCGTTGTGTACCGAAATGATGTTTATCGCCGGGGAATCGAGAGCCCGACAATGGCAGGATGAAAACCCGGTCAATCGTGAGCTGTTTAATCTCAACGAGGCGCATGCATTGATTAGCGCTGTGTTTATGCCATTGATGGAATAGTCTACAATCGGGTTGGCTTTAGATTCAAATGAATCCAGATTACCCATGAAACAAGCTATCGTTGGATATCACAGGGATGAAGAAAATCACTGGGTTGCGGAACTTGAATGTGGACACAATCAGCATGTCCGAAATAGTCCACCATTTATTAATAGACCCTGGGTTGAATCAGAATCGGGAA
>JAAEOZ010000655.1 GCA_024222685.1 Gammaproteobacteria bacterium
CCGCTAATTAGACAAACCGGACGAACTGTCTGATTTGATCCTACTCTTTGACAGGTATATGTCAGATCGAGTTTGAGCAACTACAGCTTACCATACCTGTTCATCAAAACGTCAGTGGCAACGCCGTGGTGAACTTTTTCTGGTTTAGCACAAAGCTAGTATTGACCGAGCGCACCCCCGATAAACGCAATAGCTGAGTGGACATAAATGCCTCATAGTCCTCCATGCTGGAGCTAACAACTCTCAGAAGATAATCGTATTGGCCACTCAGGGAGCAACATTCAAGGATCCGGGTGGAGGTCTGAACAAAGGCATCGAATGTATCTGTACACTCCGCATGGTGATCATCCAGCGATATATGTGCGTAAGCCATAATCGGTAACCCCAGTGTCCTTTGATCCGCCAGGGCTACGTAGCCCTTGATTACGCCGGTATCCTCCATTCGTTTCACTCTGCGCCAGCAGGGAGAGTTGGAAAGCCCTACCAGTTCAGCCAGTTCCTGGTTTGACAGGCGGGCATCGACCTGTAGTTGCTCAAGGATTAATTTATCGTGACGATCCAGGGCCATTAGTATTATTCCCCCTATTATTGAGTATAAGGGGTAATATTAACCCATTTATTATAAATACTCGCAATATCCGCAAAATAATTTCTCGATAATAATAATATAATTTCTATACCAGGTATGAAGATAAGATCCATTACGAGGAAGATTATGGGATTAGCCGCCAAGTACGTATCCAAAACCCCTGATGAGTCAGGCTACATCGCCTACAACGATACCGAGAACCGCATGTGGAGCGAACTGATTACCACGCAGCTCGAAGTGGTTCCAGGCCTTGCATGCGAGGAATTTTTACAGGGTCTGGATACTCTCGACTTCCCTGTTGATCGTATTCCCCAGTGCGAAGAGGTTTCTGCGGTTCTGCGTGAGATGAGCGGTTGGGAGGTAGTCCCGGTTGATGCTGTGATTGGCTTCACCGAATTTTTCCAGCTTCTCAACAATAAACAGTTTCCCGCGGCCAGCTTTATCCGGGATTATGAAGAAGTGGAATATCTACAGGAACCAGATATCTTCCACGAATATTTTGGCCATACTCCGATGTTGACCCATCCAGATTTTGCCAATTTCGTGCACGAGTTTGGAAAGCTTGGGTGCCGCGTCGACCAAAGCTATCATGGCATGCTGGCGCGGCTTTTCTGGTTCAGTGTTGAATTCGGACTGATCAATACCGACGAAGGACTTCGAGCCCTGGGCGCCGGCATACTCTCCTCCCCTAAAGAGGCGGGATATGCAATCGGCAGCAATCTGCCCTTACATAAACCGTTTAATCCCGTGGATATCTTTCGTACGCGATATCGCATTGATATTCTGCAACCGGTTTACTTCTGTCTTGAAGGGCTTGATCAGCTCTACGACCTGGTTAATCAGGATCTGATCGGCTATCTTGAAAAGGCACGTCGGCTGGGCATGTACGAAGAACCATCTGCTGCAATGACTGCCTGAAGAAATTGCCATGTCAGAACACAAAACGTCCATCTGCAACTTGAGTGAGAAAAGCTGCAAACCCTGTGAAGGAGGCATCCCTGCCATCGGTCGACAGGAAGCCGGTAAACTGCTCGGTGAATTATCCAGGGAATGGGAGTTGAGTGACGATGGAACAATAATCTCCAGGGATTTTAAGTTCAAGGGCTTTTATAAAACCATCGCTTTTGTGAATGCCCTGGCCTGGATCGCGAATAAGGAAAACCATCACCCAGATCTCGAAGTAGGTTACGATCACTGTCTGGTCAAATTTACCACCCATGCTATCAATGGGCTCACCGAAAATGATTTTATCTGCGCGGCTAGAATTGACGCCCTGAATCCGTGAGATAGGCACCAGAATAATTTTCAATATGCTCGGATTCAGCTTGATGTTTTTATTATCCGAAGTAAATTCATATTTTCGCTTATACCTCAGATATCGCTTGATTCATGCTTATTATTGATCCATAGGCGTAAAAGTCTTTTATCTTTCATCCTGGTTTCATCTATAATTCGCCGGTTTCTAGTCATCCAGTATCAGGTGGGGTATATCGTGGAAAGAGAAGCAATGAATTTCGATGTTGTCATCGTCGGTGGTGGGCCAGCGGGGTTGACTAGTGCTATCCGGCTTGCGCAACTGGCGCAGGAGAAAGAGCGCGAATTAACTATCTGTATACTGGAAAAAGGTTCCGAAATCGGTGCGCATATACTATCGGGTGCGGTGATTGAACCCTGCAGCCTGAACGAGCTCATTCCAGACTGGAAAGATAAAGCTGCACCGCTTAATACGCCGGTGAAATCGGATAAATTTCGTTACCTGACCGAGTCCGGGTCTTACTGGTTGCCGACACCTCCGCAAATGCATAACGAAGGTAATTACATCATCAGTCTGGGCAATTTCTGCCGCTGGCTGGCGGAGCAGGCAGAAGAACTCGGTGTCGAAATTTTCCCTGGATTTGCCGCTGCCGAAGTGCTGTTCGATGAGTCGGGTGCCGTGAGAGGTGTCGCTACCGGTGACATGGGCATTGGCAAAGATGGTGAACCGACTGATAACTATGAACCGGGAGTGGAGCTTATCGGTCGCCAGACAATTTTTGCCGAAGGTTGCCGAGGTTCTTTAAGTGGTGAATTAATGGATACCTTCGGCCTGCGTGACGGTGTCGAGCCCCAGACCTACGGCATTGGTATCAAGGAGCTGTGGGAAGTGAAGCCTGAAGTACATGATGAAGGCAGCGCCCTGCATACTATCGGCTGGCCGTTGAAATCAGATACTTATGGCGGTTCTTTTCTATACCATATTGCCGACAATCAGGTAGCTGTTGGTTTTGTAATTGGGCTTGATTATAAAAATCCGCATTTAAGCCCTTTCGAAGAATTCCAGCGTTTTAAAAATCATCCGGATATTCGTGCGGTGTTCGAAGGTGGTAAGCGAATTTCATACGGTGCTCGTGCCATTTCGGAAGGTGGTTTTCAATCAATTCCCAAACTCACCTTTCCCGGAGGATTGTTAGTAGGTGATACTGCGGGCTTTCTCAATGTGCCGAAAGTCAAAGGTACTCATACCGCGATGAAATCGGCGATGGTGGCAGCAGAAGCCGTTTTTGAATTGCTGCCTGTCGAATACGATGAGGAAAATCCTGGCCCGGCGTTAGAAGCCTCTGCTTATCCGCAGCAACTGAAGAAAACCTGGCTTTGGTCAGAATTGCACAAGGTTCGCAATATTCGTCCAGGATTTCAGAAGGGTCTGTGGTTAGGGCTGACAAATGCGGCACTGGAGTCTTATGTGCTGCATGGCAAGTCACCCTGGACAATGGGGCATCACAAAGACAATGAACAAATCGGTGGTAAAAACAGTTACCCCAGGATTGAATACCCGAAACCGGATAATGAAGTAACATTTGATCGATTGTCGTCGGTATTCCTTTCCAGTACTTATCACGAAGAAAATCAACCCGCGCATCTACGTCTTCGGGATGATAGCGTGCCGATCAATATCAACCTTGCCGAATACGATGCGCCTGAACAACGCTATTGCCCGGCTGGCGTATACGAGATTATTGAAACCGATGGTCAGCCACAGATGCAGATCAACGCGCAAAACTGCCTACATTGTAAGACCTGCGATATTAAAGATCCGCGACAGAATATTCACTGGACTGTACCCGAAGGAGGGGGTGGGCCCTCCTACCCGAATATGTAAATGCCACATTGTGTCATTGAATATGCTCGTGAAATCGTCGATCAGGTCTCTATCGAGGCATTGATGGCAGCGGTTCACGACGCTGCGCTTAGCTCAGACCTATTTCCTGAATATGAAATAAAAACACGTGCAATAGCTTTTCAACAGCATCGTACGGGTCAAACTCAGGATTCGTTCGTGCATGTCGGCGTGCATTTACTTTTGGGTCGTGATGATGATCAAAAGGCTGATTTGAGCGAACGAATTCTTGCTGGTATCGAGCCTTTGTTAGCCGATGTTGTGAGCGTTGGGGTTGAGATTATTGATATGCATCGTGCTAGCTATCGTAAGCGTGTTCTGGGGTGATCGATACCGTTTAAGTCTTCTCTCAAACTAACTTTGAAGCTTATTCAGTATGGCATCAAACGCGTCTTTATTTTGCTTTCTGGCAAATGCGAGTAGGGGGTACACTGAATCCAGTAAATGGGGTAATTGCCCACTAATTTTATCTTCCTGTTTTGTTCTAATATATTTCAGGCCCCTTTCGAGTGAGACAATTTCCTGTTCGGATGCTGTTTTGCTGTTGACTACTTTATTGCCACCCAGTTCTTCCGCCTGTTTCAATCGATCTTCCAGTTTTTTTACAATTTTCTCCGAGTCAAAACCGTCATTTGGTTGAGTAGCAAAAAGCCCAGCGCTTACAGTTATCGATATTTTTTTTGTGTCGAATTGAAAACTGCCGGCACTTATTTTTGTCATAATTCGTTTGATCGCCACCTGGGCGCTTAAACCATTTGTAACCGGGTATAAAATTGCGAAAGTATTGTTACCGAAATAGCAGAATGCGTCTTCGCCTCTGATTTGCTGGCCGATAATTCTGGCGACAGCGTTGTTAATTGCTTTGCTGATATTCTTGCCGAATGTTTTTACAATTTCCTCCATGTTATCGATCTTTAACATTGCACTGGCGATGTACTGCTTGTGTTGTGTCGAGAATAACAGTTCCTGGTCCAGGCGTGAGATAAAGTAGCCTTGTTGCAATAAGCCATCAGGTGAAGCAGACGATAAATTATCTTCCAGCTGATGTGAAGTATGGCCGAAAGCCTGTAGATACTTCCCGGTATGCATTCGAATTCTTCGACAGAGCTCGTCGCTACTGAATGGCAGATCGATATAGTCTGTGGCTCCGGCGGCAAATGCGATATCGAGCAGGCGATCCTCGTCACCTTCGCTTACCAGCACCAGTATTGGTAAGGTGGCAACTGACCCCTGGCTAGCACTTCGCATTCTATGCAACAGAGCATTTTTATCTACAGCGATAAGCAGTTCGATGAGAACGATGCTGATAGAGTTTTTCTGGGTTAAAACTTTCCAGGCCTGGTCCGCATCAGCTACAGGTAACACAGTGAATTTGTCCTGTGAGAGTCGTTTAATCGACTTATTAAGAAAGTCGGATCCTGAAATTAGCAGTATGGCCGGTAATTCGTCTGCAGCAGACATGGTTGTTTCTCAGAAATTTACTCATTTGAGCATAGTTCAAATCCCGGGGTTTGGTTGGACAATTTCAACTTATGGTTTTATCAGAGGCCTGAATACTTCGAGTTCCCAGGGACGTAGAGCCATTAATAATCCGAGATTGTAGCGCCTGTCTAACGGCAGTGTTAAATCCTGGTGGTGTAATTCTGTAAATTCTTTCGACAGAGCTTTTAATTTGTTAATCATAATACGACTGGAATTTTCTCCGAGTAGGCCAAACTGAAATAGCCGACAATTAAGTTCTTCCTTAAAGCGTGACTTTAAAAACTGATCTTGAATTTGTCGGTTAAAAAACTGTTCTATCGGGCCATTCGGTAACCAGCTGAAATTTTCATCTATTAGCAATTTAATTCGATTACCCGGTAGCAGGTCTATGATCTTTAACCGATCGAGTTTCGCCAGGTTTTGTATGCATTCAGTTTCGGAAATATTGTAGTTTTTGATGATATCGTCGAAGCTTAAGTGGTTTCTTACGCTGACTGCAACCAGTAGTAAACTGGCATCACCGACCAGTTCCTTTTCCTGCTGCAGGCTTAAACCTGTAATACGTTGGCGTGATTCTTCATATATGGCAAACAAATCACTTAGCTCCAGTTGCAATAGCTGGCAAATAGATTCCAGCCTGGGCAGGGCGAAACTCTGCGTCGCGAACAGACGCTTGACGTTTGCCTCACTCATGGATAGATGATCGGCGATATCGGCATAAGTTACACGGGACTTTCTTAATAAATGTTTAAGAGTGCTGATTAGTGCTGTTGTTTGAGTCATAGGAAGTAATTTTGGAATAGTATATTTATAGTATACCAAACGGTTAGGATATGTATCAAATTGCTATATTAGTTTAATTTATATGTTCCATCTATAAAAATATAAACGTCAAAAACAAACGATGGAAAAATCATGAACCTGTTTAAATTGAAAAAATGCATTAATACTCTGTTGATGTTTGCCTTATTTGCTATTGCGATCATGCCTGGTGTCGGCAGAACCGCTGGCCTGCTAACGCCTGCCGGCAGTAGTTTGCCCGATCTGCAGATTGAAAGTCATCAGGTATCGGTGTTGCTGGAAGACGGATATGCGATTACTACCGTCGAGCAGGTGTTTAGCAATCCTCACACCCAGGATCTCGAAGCGATATATTCCTTCCCATTGCCTGAAAAAGCGGCTGTCGCGGAATTTACAGTATGGATTGATGGTAAACCGGTCAGTGGCGAAGTATTGCCAAAGCAACAGGCGAAGCAAGTCTACGAAACAGAAAAGGCGGCTGGCAGGGAGGCCGGATTGATGGAAAAAGATACATTTAAAACTTTTGATATCAAAGTCTCCCCGGTTAGAGCCAGCAGTGATGTAAAAATTCGTTTTGCCTATATTCAGCCAGCCCATGTCGATACCGGCATGGGGCGATATGTTTATCCTCTCGAAGAAGGTGGTGTCGATGAGCAAAAGCTGAACTTCTGGACTGCAAATGAATTGGTTCAACGGAACTTCAGTTTTAACCTGAAGTTAAAGTCGGACTATCCGGTGGATGCGTTACGCATGCCTAACCAGCCCCAGGCACAAATCGTTCGAAATTCGGCAGAAGAATGGCAGGCAGATCTCTTCTCTTCGAACAGTCAGCAGATGGAGGAGCAGTCTACTACCCAGCTTCAGCAGAATCAGCCGGCTTTTACCCTGGACAAAGATATTGTGGTTTACTGGCGCCATCAGGCCAACCTGCCGGGTAGCGTCGATCTGGTCACTTATAAACCGCAAGGGTCGAGCAAGGGCACGTTTATGTTAACGCTTACGCCCGGAGACGATTTACAGCCCATCGCTGAAGGTAGCGACTGGGTATTTATACTCGATATTTCCGGATCTATGCAGGGTAAATACGCGACGCTGGTTGATGGCGTCAATCGCGCACTGGGTAAGATGCGCGGGGTAGATAGATTTCGAATAGTTTTATTTAACGATAGCAGCCGGGAACTGACTAACGGGTTTGTCAATGCCACCACGGAAAACATCCAGCACTATAGTCAGCTACTACTACAGGTGCATCCGGCAAGCGGAACACACCTCTACGCCGGATTACAGAAAGGGCTTTCAGGAATTGATGCTGATCGTACCAGCGCCATTGTGCTGGTTACCGACGGTGTCGCCAACATCGGCGAAGTCCGTCAGCGAAAATTTATAGATCTGATTAAAACCAGAGATATCCGTCTATTTACATTCATCATGGGTAATAGCGCCAACAGGCCGATGCTAAAGGCGTTGACAAAGGCTTCTAATGGCTTTGCAGTAAATATATCCAGTAGCGATGACATTGTCGGTAAGCTTCTCGAGGCTACCAGCAAAGTGACACATGAGAGTCTGCATGGTGTGAAATTGTCAATCTCGGGTGTGAAAATTGCAGATACTTCGCCGAAACAATTAGCCAGCCTGTATCGAGGGCAGCAAATGATAGTGTTTGGTCATTACTGGGGAAGCGGCAGCGCGGATATAAAACTGAGTGGCAAAATCTCAGGGCAGGATAAAGCATATGCGACAGGTATTGAATTCCCGCAGCAGTCGGAACTCAACCCTGAGATTGAGCGCCTGTGGGCCTATGCATCGATCGAGGACATGATGAACCAAATACAGGATTTCGGCGAAGATGCTGATCTGAAACAGGCGATAACCGATTTATCTGTCGAGTACGGCCTGGTAACCGATTATACCTCTATGTTAGTCGTCAGAGACGAGGTATTCGACGCACTGGGTATAAAGCGGCAGAACAAAAAACGTCTACAGGCCGAAACTGAAGCAAAGCAAAATCGCGCTGCCAATCCGGTAGTCAGTAATAGAGTAGATACGCAGCAGCCGATGTTTCAATCAAGTCGAGCAAGTCACGATGGTGGTGGATCGTTCGGTGCAGGGTTGCTAATTACTCTCGGTCTATTGGTTCTTATTAGTCGGCAGTTGAAAAATCGCCAAATCCAGGAAAATATCAAAAACTGGGGCCGGACTAATGGTTCGGCCCCTTTTGAAAAACGGTAACAATTATGGATACTAAAATAGTGCTGAGCGTAGTTCTGACGATATTACTCGCCATTCTAGTGATGCCGTCGATACCCCAGGACCTGGCTTACCATCAATTTGCAGATCAGCGTGCATTGTATGGGATAGCGAATTTCTTCAATGTGATATCGAATCTTCCTTTCATCGTCACTGGATTACTGGGTGTCGGTATATTGAGGTCGAACAGTAGTATTGAACTAATAGAGTCTGTACGATTTGTATATCTGATATTTTTCGTCGGTGTATTTCTTGTCGGTCTTGGTTCGAGTTACTACCACCTGTGGCCTGAAAATTCGACACTGGTATGGGATCGATTGCCGATGGTCGTCAGCTTCATGTCATTTTTCAGCATTGTCATTGCTGAATTTATCGATGAAAGATTGTCGAAAACCCTCTTCGTGCCACTATTGCTATCCGGACTGGCATCTGTGTTCTACTGGTACTGGACTGAATTGTCGGGCCATGGAGATTTGAGTGCCTATATACTGGTACAGTTTTTACCGTTGGTAGTCATGCCGGTAATTTTTTTGACGCGCACTTCAAGATTTAATTACACATTCTGTTTCTGGCTGGTGCTGGTCTGTTATGGCTTTGCCAAGGGTCTCGAGTTATCTGATTTTCAGGTCTATGAGCTAACAGGTTCCATTTCCGGCCACAGTCTGAAACATATTGTCTCTGCTATAGGCCCTGCTTTATTTTGCCTGGCCTTAATTAAACGGGTTGCTCGCTAATCAGCTCGCCAGCCCCGGAGATAAGTTCTCGGTAAAGATCTGAATATTGACTATAGTTAACAGCATACTCCGGTCATTAAATATACACAGAGAATTCCTGACATGCAGACAGATTCAAATGCTGACGACAGACGTCATTATCATCGTGTCGCTTTTATATGCGATGCGCTACTCAAGTTTCCATTTGGCGAAATTCCGGTCGAAGTTCTGGATGTCTCACTGGCTGGAGCTTTGCTTAAAGTAGGTTCGGCGAAGTCTTTGAAGGAAGGGGGGCAGGGCGCATTAATTATGCGCCTTAGTGATGAAGTCCAGATTAGAATTAACGGCGAGTTAATCGTGCACAGCGACGGCAGTTATGCCATTAAAAGAAAGCTGAAAGTATCAGAAGACGATTATCATTTACGAAGATTACTGGAGCTGAATCTTGGTGATACTGATTTGCTGGAAAGGGACATGCAGACACTGATTGAAGAACATCACCTCGGCGATAGATAGTAAGTCAGATTTAAAAATAACGACTAATCTTTTTAACCCTGCGTCTGAAAAAATCACTTTGTGTATTCGGGTTATGACTTCCCGGTGCAGGCAGGCTTGCGGCGAGTTGAATCGCCTGGTTCCGCGATATCCGGGCGGCCGGAATTCCCCAGTAATGTCTCGCTGCAGCTTCGACGCCATAAACGCCTCGACCGAACTCAACAACGTTTAGATATAACTCTAGTATGCGCCGCTTGGGTAACTGTCGTTCCATCGCAATGGTGAGTATCAGTTCATGCCATTTACGCAATGGATTACGCGATGACGATAGAAACAGATTTTTTGTGGTCTGTTGTGAAATCGTGCTGCCGCCATAAACGAAGCGTCTTTCCTCCAGATTATGTTCCATCGCTGCCCACATGGCCTGCAGGTCTATACCGGAATGCCAGTGGAAATTGGCATCTTCGGCGACAATCAGGGCGCGGGTCATGTTCTTTGAAATTCGCTTGAAGGAGACAGGTGCCCATTTCAGACCAGGCCAGCCTCTTCTGTCGCGTAACAGTTGGTACTGTTTGATGAAACTGGATTTCTGAATCGGGCCTTTACGGTAATCATCCCAATCCGGCCAGATACTGGCCAGATAGCCGATATCGATGATAACAAATGCTAACAGACCGATAAGGCAGTAGCGCAAAA
>JAAEOZ010000656.1 GCA_024222685.1 Gammaproteobacteria bacterium
AAGCCCGGCGAACGAACGCTCAACTTCTTCATAAAAAGCGTGGGCTTCGGGCGTCGGGTGCAAACGCTTCTTGATTCTTTGGAACAGAGGAAATGCTACTGAGCTTTCGAGATCGTTGATCAACCTGGTAACAGCGGGCTGCGAAACGAATAGTAATTCCGAGGCCCGCGTGATCGATCGGGTTATCATCACCGCACGAAATGCTTCGAGCTGACGCAGATTTATGTTCCTCATTGCTCAAAACTGGCATAACTCGGGTAATAGATCAACTTATAAATCAGGTGAACAGCGATGGCCGGATCCCGCCAGGAAACATCACTGGGTATGATTACTATCCGGCGTACCTTGTATGGCAATTTTCTGGACTTGGGGGACACTGATAAGAGTAAGATTGATAAAAGACTTACACCCCGGTAATCCGTAGCGTTCCGATCACGGTGATGTCATCTCATAATCTATTAACCGGCGACTGAAAACTCCCGTGTCGGAAATCTGTTGTGATATTAAATGCGATACAGGCATGGATATTCTGGGCCTGATTAGTTAACTTGTAGCTACCCATCCAAGCTGAGCCTGACATGGTAGATAAGTTACAGGGTATATCATCCCGATCGAGAAGATGCAGCCGCGAAGCTCGTATTCGTAACCGTAAAAATCCACCTGTAAGCCGTTCCCCGAATGCACCCAAATCAGGGGCTTTCAAACCGCTATCTGAAAACCAGGTAAAGCAGGTACTGGATAGCGCTTATCAGGTGCTTGAAACGATAGGCATGGGAGTGATCGGTGAAATGCCTCCTGCTGCAAAGCAGATGCTGGAAAATGGTGCGTGCTTCAATGACCGAGGAAGGATTCTGATCCCTCGATCAATGGTAGAAGATGCGCTGGCGATAACCCCGTCATCCTGGACATTACACGGTCTCGATCCTGAACGGTCGATCAAGATTGAGCCGGGTCACACACATTTTGGTACCGCGGGCGGAGCGGTCATGGTTCTGGACAGCGACACCGTAAACTACCGCGAAACAACCCTGCAGGACGTTTATGACATGGCACGTCTGGTCGATACGCTTCCAAATATACACTGGTGTTATCGATCACCAATTGCCCGTGATATGGGAACTGCCGAACTACTTGATATCAATACTGCCTATGCTTTGTTGCGTGGCACAACAATGCCAATTGGGTTATCCCTGGCATCTGTTGAAAACGTTAAGACCGTTACAAAAATGTTTGATCTGATACTTGGACATGAAGGTCAGTTCAAACAGACTCCGATAGCGCATATAATTCAGGGTGCAGGCGTTCCACCGCTCCGTTTTGCTTATGAGCGTTGCATCATTAAAGAAGAAGCTATTAGACAGGGCTTTCCTATCATGATCGGTTCAGCTCCTCAGGCAGGGGCGACAGCCCCTGCTGCTCTGTTGGGCTCCGTGGTTCAGTCCTCCGCCGAAGTTCTGGCCGGGATAGTTTATGCAAATACTGTATTACCAGGTTGTCCACTGACATTTGCCGCCTGGCCCTTTGTTTCAGATCTACGAACCGGCGCCATGACGGGTGGTTCGGGCGAACAGGCCTTGCTGATGTCCGCGGTTGCCCAGATCGCCAATCACCTCAACATTCCATCCAGTGTTGCTGCCGGGATGACAGATTCAAAACTCCCCGATGCCCAGTCAGGATACGAGAAAGGAACAAACATTACCCTGGCGGGACATGCAGGGGCGTCAATGATTCACGAATCCGCTGGCATGCACGCGAGCCTGATGGGTTGTTCTCTGGAAAGTTACGTCATCGATAATGAGATGCTGGGGAATATTAACCGTACCATTAAAGGCATCGAGTTCTCTGAATCATTACTTTCATTAACTACTATCTCGGATGTAAATGTCGATGGTGCGGGGCACTATTTAGGGGAGGCACAAACCCTGAATTTGATGGAGTCAGAGTATATTTATCCAGGCCTTGGTGATCGCCAGACGATATCGGAATGGGAAGAAGATGGTTCACAAGATATTCTGGATCGAGCCAGAAACTATACAAACCATACTCTTTCAAACCATTACCCTCAGCATATCTCTACCGAAACCGACGATAAAATTCGGGCAAACTTCGATATCCGGTTGTCAAAGAAGGCAGTTGGACGAAAATGAGATTATCTCCTGATACGGTATCGCCTTTTGGACGCTATGCGAGCCGCAAATTCGCAAAATTGATCTGGACGATATGCAACCTTGCGGCATTTTCGTCGACAACCCGTTTGTTTTTGCGCAAGAATGTAGCACACCGATTTGAAGGACCATTTGATGTAAAAGTCAGTGGCATTAAATGGCGACTATATCCGCAGGATAATTATTGTGATCGGGTTATTTTATCGCGAAACCATTTACCCGAGCAGGCTGAACACCGGGCCATTAACAATATAATTAAACCGGGTATGTGCTTCGTCGATATTGGTAGTAATATCGGCAGCTATACACTGCATGTAGCAATAAGAAGTTCTAACAAAGCCAGAATCATTGCACTGGAACCGCAACCTGAAACCTTTCGAAAATTATGCTTCAACCTGGCTATTAATCAAATTAATAATGTCACTACCCTGCAACTTGCCTGTGGCCCCGAAAAAAAAACTATGCGCCTGTGGTCGGGAGGAAGCAATGTTGGAATAACTTCACTGTTAAAGGAAGCTACATCATCCAGCTCTAAACAAACATTTGATGTGTCGGTTATTCCTTTAAAAGACATTCTTAGCGAGCAAGATATCCAGCATATTGATTTACTAAAAATTGATATCGAAGGTTTCGAAGACCAGGCACTAGTTCCCTTTTTTGAAACAGCCCCAAAGACCCTCTGGCCACATCACGTTTTAATCGAAACAGCGCATCAGACATTGTGGCGACAAAACATCACTGTATTGATGGAGCTTAACGGTTACCAGGCGATGTTAAAAACCGATGACAATGTTTTGTTTAGTTTGTCGGAAACTGACTAACCGATCTGGATAAAATTGACGACCAAACTGGCACCTATTATTGAGGAAATAAGGAAAATGGAAGAAGTGTTATTCATATTCGGGCGATACCCCAACTGTGTTCGCAAAACGAGTTCCCTGATATGATTGGCATCTCACATCACAGCTCACTAACATCAAGGGGTAAGGTTAAAAAATCATAATCGAGATAAATCCACAACGTCTCTTGAATGATCTCAATACCCTGCGTTCCTATGGGAGCGTCGGCAATGGTGTGGTGCGCACAGCTTTTTCAGACATTGACATGAAATCCCGGCATTGGTTGCTGGACCAGTTGACGACCACAGGCCTGAAAGCTTCAATCGATGGTGTCGGCAATGTTATCGGCAAGGCCCAGGATTGCTCCCGGTCACTCTTGATCGGCTCTCATTCTGATACCCAGCCAACGGGTGGCTGGCTTGATGGTGCTCTGGGCGTTATCTATGGACTCGAGATCGCCAGGACCTATCAGGAAACAGGGCGGCTTGCTAATGTCGGTATCGATGTCGCCTCCTGGATGGATGAGGAGGGTACTTATTTCAGTAGCCTCGGAAGTCGTTCATTTTGCGGAGAATTCACCGACGCCGAACTTCTGGACTCCCGGAGCATCCAGGGGGGTCGTATGGGCGACCTGCTACGACAGGCAGGACTGGATGACACTCCACGCGCAATTCTGGATCCGGAGCGGTATCTGGGATATCTGGAAGCTCACATAGAACAAGGGCCTTTTTTAGAACAGACCGGCTATAAAATTGGTGTTGTCACGTCCATAGTCGGTGTGCGGGATTTTGTCATTCATTTTCATGGCTGCCAAAACCATGCCGGAACAACGCCAATGGATCTTCGACAGGATGCAGGCATGGCAGCTATCCATGCTGCTTACGGCCTGGACCGTATGCTGTCGAAGTCGGCCAGGGAGAAAACAGTATGGACGATCGGCGATATTAAATTTCACCCCGGAGCCGCCAGTATTGTGCCGGGAGGAGCCCGGATTAGCTTTCAGGTGCGCGACGCCGATGAAGGTTTTCTTGATTTCGTGACGCAAGAGGTGAGGGTCTATATCGAAAAATTAGACGCATCATCGAAAGTGACACTGGAACTGGAATTGCTTGATGACAGTGTTCACGCCGTGGAGATGAACCAAAGAATGCAGGACTATTGCGCACGGGCTGCTGAAAGACTTGCGCCGGGGGAATGGATGAACATGCAAAGCGGTGCCGCACATGATGCACAGGTACTGGCGCCAAATATAGCCAGCGGCATGATCTTTGTACCGAGTATTGGTGGCATCAGCCATGATTTCAATGAAGATACGGCTGAGGAGGATATTATTCTGGGATGCCAGGTAATGGCGGCGGCTGTTGAAGCTATTTTGCAGGACGAGGGGTAAATAAATGAGCAAGTTTGATCTGGTCATTCAAAACGGTACCGTTGTTACCGCGACTGATACCATAAAATGTGACATAGGCATCAAGGATGGCAAGATTCTGGCACTGGCCGAATGTTTGACTGACGCAAAGGAAATAGTCGATGCAGGCGGCATGTATGTGTTACCGGGCGGTATAGATGCCCACGTTCATCTCGATGAGCCACCCTTTTACGGAGTCCTGCTGAACGATAGTTTCGAGACCGGGACCAGGGCAGCGGCCTGTGGTGGTACAACGACAATTATCTCCTTCGCTCAGCAACAAAAGGACCGTCCGTTACGCAGCTCGATCAACGATTATCATGCCAAAGCATCGGGAAATGCGGTCATAGACTACGGTTTTCACATCATATTGACCGACCCGAGCGACCGGGTGGCAAACCAGGAAATCCCTGCCCTGGTCGAGGACGGCTATACCTCCTACAAGTGTTTCATGACTTATGATGGTTACCTGGATGACGGGCAGATATTGAAAACCCTGGAGGTGGCCAAACGCGAACGGGCAATGGTCATGATTCATGCTGAAAATGAGCACTGTATCCGCCATATGGCAAAGAAATTTGAAGACGAAGGTCATACCTCGCTTGATAATTTCCCGAAGATGGCGCCGATGTGCGTCGAACGCGAGGGCACCCATCGCGCCATTTCGATGAGTGAGCTGGTGGACGTGCCGATTCTGATCGTTCATGTCTCTGGCCGCGAAGCGATGGATCAAATCCGCTGGGGACAGGATCGCGGCTTGAAGATTTATGCGGAGACCTGTCCACAATATTTGTTTTTAACCGATGATATCTACAGAAAGAGGGGCTGGGAAGCCGCCAAGTACCTTTGTGCGCCGCCGCCCAGAGATTCGGAAAATCCGGATGCGTTGTGGCGCGGTATCGCTACCGGAATGTTTCAGGTAATCTCCTCGGATCACAATGCTTTCCAGTTCGATAGCCCATCGGGAAAGAAGGCCAACGGTCCGCATCCGCACTTCCGCAAAGTCGCGCCGGGCATTCCCGGTATCGAGGCGCGACTGGCCCTGGTATTTTCTGAAGGCGTTTCACGCGGGCGTATCGATATCAATACTTTTGTCGCGACAACCTCAACCAATCCTGCCAAGATTTATGGTCTTTACCCCCGCAAGGGGACTATTGCCGTCGGTGCCGACGCGGATATCGCGATCTGGGATCCCGAGATGAAACAAACGATTAGCCATGAGCTGTTACACGAAGAGGTTGACTATACTCCCTACGAAGGGATTGAGATTAAAGGCTGGCCGGTGAAAGTTTTTTCCCGCGGAAACCTGATCGTTGCGCATGGAGACTACATAGGCGAGGCAGGCCGCGGTGAGTTTCTACGCCGCGAGCGGTCCAACATTGAACCCCCGCAAGGCAAGCCTGTTCGTGATAACTGAGTTCGCAAAGCCGGGCTAAACCAGCGCTACTCAGCGATAACGCCGGATTTTACTGATGGATACCTGGTATTTCACCAGGCCCGTAGCAATGATCAGCGCGCAGACCACTCCATCCAGCACAGGCACCCCCAGTTTCTTTTCCAGCCGCTTGTCGAGCCCCGTCATTCCCGCACAGCCAAGAACAATCACCTCAGCCATATCTTGCTCGATAGCCGCTTGTGCCGTTAGCAAATACTTTTCCTCGTCACTTCGATTTTCCAGGGCGGCGACAGGAAATTTTACCGATGCCAAAAGATCCTGTAAGTGGTAGCTTCGAATCAGAGCCTCTTTATTGGGGACGGAACGTGAATCCGTGGAAATCACGGAAAAGCGATGCCCTAGCATGGTCGCCATCTTCATCGAGGCTTCTCCAATTCCAACCATGGGCTTGTTTGTCAATTCTTTCATAAGATCCAGATTGGGATCACAATGGCAGGCCACGATGAATGCATCGTAGTCTGCTTCATGCTTCTTTAACAGTTCAACCATTCCTGGCAGGGCCATGGCGGTATCGTGATAAGTGTCTATAAATAGCGGGGCGCCCGGAGTGAATAGACAATCCACCTCAAAATCACCATCTGAAAATTGTGTGGCTGACGTTGAAATAGCCTGAGTCATTTGTTTATCGCTATTGGGATTGATGATTAGCAGTTTCATGGGGCTCTTTTACAGTGTCGGTAAACCTCATACCAATAGAACGAATATCGGTAATGGTCTCTATAAGATCGTCATAATGGATGCTGGGTGATATGACAAGAATCCGCAGCACGACCGCATCCCCTAGCTGAGTAACGGAGATAGAACGCTTACCTTCGCTCAAAATGGTTTCGTAGATGAAGGTCTGCAGATCATTTCTATGGTTCTCCGGAACATGGCTCGGCTGGTGCTGAAAGCAAAGAACCCCTGTGTCCGGTTCGTGCCAGCAACGAAAGTCACCCTGGGTCATGAGATGTTCGGTCAGTCGTTTGATATTTTGTAAAGGGATACGTAATTTTTCTAAAACCTCGTCCATTCCCTGATGAAGCAGAGAGGTGACGAGAGGCAGCACAGACATTGGACGGGTGGATGGCGGCGACTTGATACCAGGATTCGGCTCGTTGCTCGATTCTCGATTGAAGTAATGGCTGAACAGGCTAATTCTCGCGAAATCCTGTTTGTTATTCACAAACAGCACCGAATTAGGAATGGGGATTCCCAATTGCTTGTGAGGGTCCCAGGTAATCGAATCCACCTTTTCTATGCCTTGAAACTGTGCCCGACACTCTGGAAGCAAGCTGAATGAAAAACCGTAAGCCCCGTCGACATGCAACCACGCATTGCACTGTTGTGCGGCCTCGAGTAATGTTTCTATCGGATCAATCGTACCCGTAGAGGTCGTCCCCGCCGTTGCGACAATGCAGCACACATCTTTAGTCCCTTTCAATTCTGCCAAAGTTTTGTAGAGCTGTTGCGGATCGATCTGACGGTTAGTGCCCACTTCCAGAGAGACGAGATTTTGTTCACCAAGGCCCAACATTCGAGCGGACTGATTTATTGAAAAGTGTGCATCCCTGGAAGTCAGAATCACCAGCCTGGATGGGTCTCGAAAACCAGCCATGCCTTCTTTGCCAAAATCGAATCCCTGGAGTTCAGCTTTTTTATGGATTGCCAGATAAAGTGCCTGCTGATTGGCATAAGTGCCCGAATACATGAAGGTGGCATCGGCCTGTGCGGATAACTGGAATAAAAGACATAAGCTTTTACAGCATAGTTCTTCCAGCATTGCTCCACCGGGAGATACCTGCCAATTGGTCACTCCCTGGTTATGGGCCAAAGCAATTTGGGCCCCTAAAGCAGCTCCCTGTTCAGGAATGCTGTTGTACATTGATTGAAACCCAGCATGATCGTATCGCATCAGATGAGGCAGCAACTTCTCTTCAATTAGTTGATTTAGTTTTGCCAGTGGTTGCCCAGCGCTTTGAAAATCCACCAGCGGCAACAAGTCTTGTTGCACTTCTTCCGGCGATGCACCTGAAAAGAGGCGATTGCTTTTTTTATTCATTGTAAAGTAGTTAGTTGGGTTCCAAACAGCATTGAAGATCTAACGCCCCTCTTTTTAACAGAAACGAGGGCTACGATCCAGAATCGATACCTGAAAATGGTAAGTATGGTACGAGGATGAATCAATGCCCCGTGCAAATCGCTACTTCCTCATCAAAACTATCGCCAATTACAACAATCCTCCTGAAACAATTGAAACAAATCTCCACTATTTAGCAATTCTACTGAAACTTTTTCAGAGTAAATTTATAAGCGTAAATCAATCGAAACCGGAGAAAACCATGAACTACGCCACTTACTTTTTAAGCGCACTGATGACCCTTGCCATATCAACATCTATCGAGGCCGAAGATTTAACCAGCCTGGAACTGGGAGAGAAATATTTTGAAGCCAACTGGAACTTCTCTGAAGGCAAAGGCCGGGCTTATCAACCACAGCCCAAAACTACGGATGACGTGTTAGCGGAAGTATCCGTTGAATACTTTAATAATAACTGGAACCTCGCCGATACCGCTTGCAACTCCTGTGTTGAACTGGTGGCTAATCTTGACGGCTATAAATTATTTCTGATTCGGGATAAACAAGATGATTAGTCAACTGTTAAAATATACATCACTGACAATGATTACCTTTTTTTCCATCGTGAGTTTCATGCTGATTACGACACAGTGGCAAGGTACAGTGCAGTTTCTGTTCGGTAGCTAGTGAACTAACTGAACAGATTATCCAAAACACCAGGCTATTCCCCAGGCGCACCAGGTGATAAGTTACATCAACTTAACACCTGGTGCGCCCAGTCCTGAATTCGTTGCAGTTGTCGCAAGATACACAGCCCCGTTAATCGGCACGATGGCACAGCTGATCAATGTGCGAGCAATCTAATATAACTCACCAATGCCTCAACATCGCTTTGACTAATAATCCCCTTCCAGGACGGCATAAACCTGCCCTTGCCTTCGAGAATACTGTTAGCCAGATCCTGATTACTGAGGTCGTCGGTTTCGATCGGATTAGTGTGATCCATCGGCGTGATCCCGATCAACCCGGTCATAATACCATCACCATCACCGTCCACCCCATGGCAAACCTGACAATAATTCTGGTAAATCACGAAACCCGTTCTGGGGTCGCCCATCAACTCATGTTTACTATTACCCAGAAAACGCAGATAGGCAAT
>JAAEOZ010000657.1 GCA_024222685.1 Gammaproteobacteria bacterium
AAATTACTGTTGTTAGCCTGCTGGCCAACCATTGCTGGCAGGGTATCGTAGATTTCATCCCAGCCGGTATCTACTTCGAATTCGTCGGGTAGAGTTTGCTCTGCACGGTTCTCTGCGATCGTTTCGGCGCTGGACCGCAACTCTGTTATTTCGTCTATATCAGCGCCATTTTCCTTCGGGGTTTCCTGTTCAGCAACGTTTATTTCACCCAGGCTATCGTCCTGCTCAAGTAACGGGTTTGTTTCCAGTGTTTCCTGAATTTCAGTTTGTAGCTCAAGGGAGGACAGTTGCAGCAGCTTTATCGCCTGCTGCAGCTGTGGTGTCATTGTCAGACTTTGACCTATGCGCAGTTGCAGGCTTTGCTTCATAGGCGGGAAATTTCCTGATATGAGATTTTGGAAGAATTCTGATTAACTCTCATGGTTACAGTTATAGCCTAAAATCCTCCCCCAAGTAAATCTTTCTGACAATTTTATTTTCCAGTATGTGATCTGAGTCGCCTTCGGCAAGTATTGTTCCTTCACCCATGACATAGGCCCGGTCACAGATGCCCAGCGTTTCGCGGACATTATGGTCGGTGATTAGCACACCGATTTTCCTTTCTACGAGCTGGCGTATTATTGACTGAATGTCGATCACCGAAATCGGGTCGACACCCGCAAAAGGTTCATCGAGTAAGACAAACTGTGGCTCGTTCGCCAGCGCACGGGCAATCTCGACCCTCCGTCTTTCGCCGCCTGACAGCGATATGCCACTGCTACTTCGAATGTGGTTGATCTGAAAGTCCTGTAGCAGCTCTTCGAGCCTTTGATGGCGCTGTTTCTTACTGAGTTCTTTACGCAATTCGAGCACTGCCAGAATGTTGTCTTCGACTGACAAACTGCGAAAAACGGAGGCTTCCTGTGGTAAATAGCCAATACCCCTGCGTGCCCTTTGCTGTACTGATAAATGACCGATATTGTCGTGATTAAGCCTTATCTGGCCCGAGTCGCTTTTTATAAGTCCGGCTATCATATAAAAACAGGTGGTTTTGCCAGCGCCATTAGGGCCTAGCAGGCCAACGATATCACCACTTTCCAGCTGTAAGGAAACCGATTTGACCACTTCGCGACCCTTATAGGATTTAGCCAGATCAAGTGCCTCCAGTCTATTATTCACTGGCCGCCTTTCTTTAATTTAGGTTGTATGACTACGCGTACTCGTTCGTCAGGTTTTGAACTGCTGGCTTCTATATAGTCACTTATGGTGTTAATTCGTATGGAACTGCCCTCGATAGTATCCCCATTATTATCAAAACGTGCACTACCCGATAATATCAGTAGTGATTTTGGTTCGTGGTAGTCCAGCTTGTCTGCCTGTCCGAACATTTCCTTGTTGTCGTTACTAAGCTGTCTAAATGTGGCCGGATTTCCGGTCATCTCCAGTAGAAGGAGTTCATTTTCGTCATTAAAATGAATTACCAGTCGATCTGATCGAATTTGCATACTACCCTGTATCAGGCTCACATTACCCGAATAGATGCTGATATTTTCATCGTCTCGGATTTCCAGAGTATCAGCCTCTACCTGGATCGGCTGATCTCGATCGCCATCTATTGCAGCGGTATTCAGGGACATAGCAAGGCCCATAAATCCACTCAAAACTGCATAATAATATTGTTTCATTTCGTATAAACGGCGATAGTTTTGCTCATAGAGTAGATATTTTTATCGAGGTTGAATATGGCGCTATCCGCGTCAATTCGTGCGTTATCCGAAATGACCTGAACTCCGTTTTGGCCAGTCACAATATCGTTGTCAATATCAAAACTCAATAGCGCGGTATTCATTGTTATCGGGTTTTTGCCTTTTCGTTCGAAGATTACATTGTCTATCAGATTGAAAGTATCACTTTGATGCAATAGTTCTGCTACACGGGCCTGAATATGCCAATGTTGATCCTTACGGTAAATGTTCATAAGCGGTGTTTCAATTCGACTCAGATCTTCGTGCTTGTAATGTACCAGGTAAGGGCTTTTCAGATCGTAGTCGAGATTGCCTGTTTTAGACATGACTCGATAAGTAACTCCCGAAAGGTAATAATCAATATCAAGTGGAATTTCGAGTTCAGCTCTGGATTCCGTATGCTGAATTCTGGATTGATATACCCAACCCACGGCTATAGCCACAATTCCGGAGAGGAGCACCAGTATGATCGTCGTCAGCTTCATTTCAGATATGAAGCCTGCTTCTCACTAAGTAAGCTTTTTGCGTTTAAAATGAAATCGGTGGCTTCCCGTACTGCCCCTGAGCCACCGCAGGCACAGGTTACCCAGTCGGCATGTCGCTTGACAAAGTCGTGCGCATTGTCGACAGCGATAGAAAATCCCACCTGACTCATGATCGCCAGATCTGGCAGGTCGTCACCAACATAAGCTATCTGTTCGGGGGCGAGGCGGGTTGTATGTAGTAAATCAGCAAATGCCGGTCGCTTATCGCGATAGCCCTGGTAAACCATTGTGACACCGAGATCGTGCATGCGATGTTCAACCAGATTTGACTGTCGACCAGTAATGATGGCAACTTCAATACCGCATTCGAGCAACATACGAATACCGTGACCGTCTAGTGAATTAAAGGTTTTATACTCATGGCCATTGTTATCGAACTGCAGGCCTCCACTAGTGAGCACACCGTCAACGTCTAGAATAACGAGTTGTGTTCTCTTTGCTTTGGCTTCTATGTCGGTCACGTGAATAATTCCTAAACAACACCGGCTCTTAATAAATCATGCATGTTTAACGCACCCTGAATCTGTCCCTGGGGATTTAGCACCATTAATGCATTTATTTTTCGATCATGCATCAGCTTCAAAGCTTCACTGGCGATTTGCTCTGCCTGAATGGTGACACAGTCTGGGGTCATAAAATCTTTGACCTGGGCGGTTTCGATATTCGGCATTTTTTCGAAGGTACGGCGCAAATCGCCGTCAGTATATATTCCTGCCAGTCTGGTATCTTTGGTGACTCCTGCCATGCCGAGGCCTTTGGCGGTCATTTCCAGTAGTGTTTGTTTCAGGCTTGCATTTTCGTCAATAAGAGGAATAGCATCGCCGGTATGCATAATATCGCTAACCCTTAACAATAATTTTCGCCCCAGATTACCTCCGGGATGCGATAAAGCGAAGTCTTCTTCAGTGAATCCACGCTCATTGAGTACAGCCACGGCGAGAGCGTCACCCATAGCCAGGCTGGCAGTGGTGCTAGAAGTGGGTGCCAGCCCAAGTGGACAGGCCTCTTTGCTAACACTGACATCAAGGCTTATGTTGGCAACCCTGGCCAGCGTTGAATCATTCTTCCCGGTCAGGCTGATGAGCGGAATACCTAATCGCTTGAGCAGAGGGAGGAGTAGTGTAATTTCACTGGTTTCACCAGAATTTGAAAGTGCTATGACAATATCGTCGATAGTTATCATGCCAAGATCTCCATGACTCGCTTCTCCTGGGTGCATGAAAAAAGCAGGCGTGCCAGTACTGGCAAGAGTAGCAGCAATTTTATTCCCGATATGACCAGATTTACCCATACCAGTGACGACGATACGCCCCCGGCAGGACAGGATAAGAGCACAGGCACTACTGAAAGATTCGTCGAGTCGTTCAATTAATGTGGTTATTGCTTCGGCTTCGGTAGTTAAAACTGCCTGGCCAAGTTCTATGTACCTGGTATCAGTCATGATTTACGATGTAGTACTAACGAATTCATAATACAAATATAACTGTTAAATAACAAAGATCGACAACAACGCGATTCTTATAAAGCGGCCAAGTAGTGTGGCGATCAGAAAGTGTCTGTTGAAGTAAACAAACCTACTCGTAAATCCCTGGCAGAGTAGATTTCACGACCATCCACTTCCATGGCTGCATCACCTATACCCATTACCAGCTTACGCATGATGACGCGTTTCATATTAATGCGATATGTGACCAGGTTGGCTTCCGGTAAGACCTGGCCAAAATACTTGACTTCGCCTGCGCCGAGGGCTCTGCCATGGCCGGGGCCTCCCTTCCAGCCGAGATAAAATCCTATTAATTGCCACATGGCGTCCAGGCCCAGACAACCGGGCATGACCGGATCGGTTTCGAAATGGCACTTAAAAAACCACAACTCAGGATTGATGTCCAACTCTGCTATTATCTGGCCTTTGTCAAACTCACCACCATCCTCCGTTATACTGACTATTCGGTCGAACATGAGCATAGGTGGTAACGGCAATAGCGCATTGCCTTCACCAAAAAGCTCTCCCTTACCACAGCCGATTAATTCGTCGTAGCTGAAACTGGTTTTGTCCGTGTGTGATTTGGTCATAATTATTGAAAAGCCTGGAGAATCGGGTTGTGAACACTAACGATTCTGAAATAAATTTGCCAGTAAAATGTTGGGATTCAATAAAAGTGGCTAATATTTGTTTCTAGCGTGGTTAACTTTGTAACAATATGTAAAGCTGACTTCACCGACAGTTCCCTGATGTGGTTATTGGGAGTATATTCACGATTTTTCGAAATCAATATCGTGGATTAATTCACATTGAGTGTTTCGGAACAGGCAGAGTCAGTTTCTATTCAGGTTTCTGAGGGACAATATCGCATATGAAGCTTAGACATTATTATGTTTTATTACTGCAGGGGTTTTTATTATTACCGCAACTCGGGTTTGCCGAAGAACCCCTGGGTATCGATCAGGCAATTGAGCTTGCATTAAATAGAAGCCCGCTTGTAGAGGAAAAAGAGGCATTCGTTCGGAAGGCAGAAGGCCTGTTAGCAGAAGCGAATGGGTCTGGTGGACTACGTTATTCAGTCGATTCTTTCCTTGCGCTTACGAACAATGTCGAGGGCGGATTTTTCGAGGATGGAGAAGAATCGTGTTCTGGTAGCTGCACCCCCCGCGATGATGTATTTGAGTTTGATGAAGGTTTCTCAGTATGGGGAGGCCTGACCTTCAGTATTATTAAACCCCTGATGACTTTCGGCCGGCTCGAAAGTTATCAGGAGGCTGCACAGCACAATATTCTGGTCAAACAACAGGATGTTGAATTACAACGTGATGGTATTCGACTCGATGTCGTTCGCGCTTATTATGGTTACCTGACAGCGAAGGACAGTCGATTACTACTTGAAGATACTCGAAGACGTCTTGAGGCGGCTTTGGAACTGGTGACAGAATGGTTGGAAGAAGGAGAAGGAGAGGTAAGCCTGTCGGACCGTTATGCGCTTGAATCCGGGCTTGGACTTATCGATAATTTTCTGGCTGAAGCGAGTGGTCTGGAACAAATTGCGATGGCGGGTTTAAAGCTATTGACTGGCATAGAGGCAGAAGTAATCGAATTAAAAGACAGTCGCCTGAATCCGGTTGAGCTTCCCCGGCAGTCGCTCGAGGAGTGGATTGAGATCGCTTTGCAAAATCGCCCTGAGTTTAGGCAGGTAGAAGCAGGCCTGTCAGCGCGCCGTGCTTTGGTGGAAGCCAGTCGATCGGAAAGTAAGCCGATAGTTTTTGCCGGAGTCGCGGGGACTTTTGCCTATGCACCAGGACGCGATAAACTGGATAATCCACATGTTTTTGATAATTTTAACCATGCCGCGTTGTCTCCTTTGCTGGGTATGCGCTGGCAATGGGAGCAGGGAGCACAACCAGCTCGGGTAGCACAGGCCCAGGCCGAGCTCGATGCACTAATCCATACGGCTTCGTTTGCACGAGCTGGCATACCTTTTCAGGTCCAGGAACAATATGTGCTGGTAAATTCCAAATTTAAGTCGTTACAGTCTATGCGTTCCAGCGCCAGGTCAGCACGGCGCTGGATGATTGCGGCTTATACGGATTTCGAAGCTGGTCTGGAGCAGGCGGACAAAATTCTTACCGCAATGCAGGTATATGTTCTGGCTTATGCCGAATACCTGAAGATAGTAAATGACTACAACAACCATGTCTCGAAACTACAGAGCGTCAGTGGAGTATATCAATGAAATTATTAATGAGAGTGATTTTTGGTCTGTTTGTGTTTACAAACAGTCCTGCAACTGAAATCGGCCCTGAGGAGCTAATCAGGCAGACGGCAGATCAGGTACTTATGGAAATAAAAGCCAATTCAACAAAATACAGGGAAGATCCAGGACAGCTGTACGCGCTGGTTAATGAAGTGGTTTTACCACATTTTGATTTCATTGCGATGACTGATCTCGCATTGGGAAAGTATAAAAAGAAAATTAATGCAGCTCAAAAACCTTTGATTACTGCCGAATTCCGCACATTGTTAGTCAGGACGTACGGCAAAGCCTTGCTTGAATATAACGACCAGGTGATCGTTTATAAGCCTATGGAAGGTTCTGTGGGGGATGGCAATGTCGTTGTACGCACCGAAATAGAGCAACCTGGGGGTTTTCCTATACCACTGGATTATCGCCTGAAGCTCGGCAGCCAGGGATGGAAAGTTTTTGATATTTCGGTCGACGAAATTAGTCTGGTCACCAATTATCGCTCAAGTTTTGCGCGCCAGATAAAGAAAAAAGGTGTGGACGGTCTGATTAAGTTATTGAAGCAACGCAACGAACAACTGTAAAAGTTCCAGTTAAAAAGGCTGGCAACAGGGCAAAGAACTATATTCCACCGTCGCTTCTGCTAGAATAGCCGCCTTTTTATTGCTCTGGCAGTATCTGCAATCACTAATGAATAAACTGATTATCAAAGGTGGCTCCCCATTGTCGGGTCAGGTTCGTGTGTCTGGCTCCAAGAATGCCGTGCTGCCGATACTTGCAGGCACTTTGCTCGCCAGTGGTCCAGTGGTGGTACGTAATGTGCCACACCTGCATGACGTCACCACAACAATGGAATTGCTCGGTCGAATGGGGGTTTCTATTACCATCGGGGAAAAAATGAGTATCGAAATTGACCCCTCCACTATAGAGAACACATTTGCACCTTACGAACTGGTAAAAACCATGCGGGCTTCTATTCTGGTACTGGGGCCATTACTGGCACGCCACGGTTCAGCAGAAGTATCACTGCCAGGCGGCTGTGCCATCGGTGCCAGGCCGGTAGATATGCATCTTAGTGGGCTCGAAGCGATGGGTGCCGAGATTGTAGTTGAACAGGGTTATATCAAAGCCAGGGCTGATCGTCTTCGCGGAGCTAGTATCGTGATGGAGCAGGTGACTGTAACCGGAACCGAAAACCTGATGATGGCAGCCGCGTTGGCGGATGGTACTTCAACGATCGAGAATGCCGCTCGCGAGCCTGAAGTAGTTGATCTGGCTGATTTTATCAATGCTATGGGGGGCTGTGTCGAAAATGCTGGCACCGATACAATTACCATTCATGGCGTTTCCAGACTTGAAGGCTGTGACTACACCGTATTACCTGATCGAATTGAAACAGGTACCTATCTGGTTGCCGCGGCGATAACAGGTGGCAAGGTTCTGGTAAAGCATACCGATCCTAAGCTACTGGATGCTGTAATCGCCAAATTGAAGGAAGTGGGCGCTGTAATCGATGTTGGCGAGGACTGGATTGAACTCGATATGGAAGGCAAAAAGCCCAGAGCCGTTAATATTAGAACAGCGCCGTACCCAGGGTTTCCAACCGATATGCAGGCTCAGTTCTGTGCTCTCAATTCGGTTGCTGAAGGCACCGGATCGGTTACAGAAACGGTATTCGAAAACCGTTTCATGCATATTCAGGAGATTATACGCCTGGGAGCCAATGTCCATGTAGAAGGTAATACGGCAATTATTCATGGTGTAGACGATCTCGATGGTGCTCCTGTAATGGCTACCGACTTACGCGCTTCAGCCAGCTTAATCCTGGCGGGACTCGTCGCACGTGGCGAAACCATAGTGGACCGCATCTATCATATAGATCGCGGATATGATCATATCGAAGAAAAGCTCGCTTGCCTGGGGGCTCAGATACAACGCGTTCCCAATTAACTTTATTCCTGCAAAAATTTTATGTCTGGTAACTTGACCATTGCGCTCGCAAAGGGGCGCATTCTTAATGAAACTCTACCCCTGCTGGCGCGAGCCGGAATCGAACCTGAAGACGACCTGTCGAGCAGTCGTAAGCTTGTATTCGAGACCAATCATCCGAATATCAATCTAGTACTGATACGCTCTGCAGATGTTCCAACATATGTGCAATACGGCGCCGCAGATCTCGGAATTGCCGGTAAAGATGTATTAATGGAGCATGGTGGTGACGGGCTTTATGAGCGTGTCGATTTAAATATTTCTCGATGCAAGCTGATGACCGCCGGATTTGTCGATAAAGAGTTACCCAGGGGGCGTCTTAAAGTAGCTACCAAATATCCCGGTATCACCAGGCAGTTCTTTCTCAAAAGAGGCAAACAGATTGAAGTCATAAAATTATTCGGTTCGATGGAGCTGGCTCCTATAGTCGGTCTTTCAGATTTAATTGTCGACCTTGTTGATACCGGTAACACACTCAGGGCTAATGGTCTTGTACCACTCGAACATATTATGCACATTAGCTCCCGACTGATACTAAACCGGGCCTCATTGAAAATGAAAAACCAGGCGATCAAGAGTCTGGTATCGCGTATTGAACAGGCTGTTGAATATGATTGATATCAAACGCTTATCCACCGAAAGCCTCGATTTCTGGACGCAGCTGAGACAACTGGTTGCCTGGGAAGCAGTATCCGATGGCAAAATTTCGGATGCAGTAAATGGCATACTAAAGTCAGTTCGTGAAAATGGTGATGCTGCACTGATCGAATATACAGGACAGTTCGATCAGCTGGAAGTAAGTACTATGGCTGATCTGGAGATTCCACTGGAGAAGCTTGCTGCGGCTTACGAAAGGCTAGATCAACCGAAAAAATATGCGCTTGATCAGGCGGCTAGACGAATTCGATCCTATGCCGAACATCAGAAGCTGGAGTCATGGGAATATGTAGAGCCAGACGGAACCCTGCTGGGCCAGCAGATTACAGCTCTGGACAGGGTCGGCCTGTATGTACCGGGCGGCAAAGCCGCCTATCCCTCTTCGGTTTTAATGAATGCAATTCCCGCGCATGTAGCAGGTGTCAAAGATCTGATCATGGTGGTGCCGACCCCACAGGGAATTGTTAATAATCTGGTGCTTGCTGCAGCATATATTGCTGGTGTCAATCGAGTTTTTACGATCGGTGGCGCACAGGCGATTGCAGCGTTGGCATATGGTACAGAAACCGTTCCAGCCGTCGATAAAATTGTCGGCCCAGGTAATATTTATGTGGCGACAGCGAAGCGTATGGTCTTCGGTACAGTTGGTATCGACATGATTGCAGGTCCTTCAGAGATACTTGTGGTTTGTGACGGCAGGACCGATCCAGAGTGGATAGCAATGGATTTATTTTCGCAGGCAGAACATGACGAAGATACTCAGGCAATTCTGGTTTCGGATGACAGTGTCTTTCTCGACAAGGTTCAGTTGAGTATTGATAAGCTGATTGAAGATATGCCTCGCAAGCAGATTATTGATACATCCCTGAGTAGCCGTGGAGCATTGATTAAAGTTAAAGATATGTCTGAAGCAGTGGAAGTAGCTAATTTTATTGCGCCCGAGCATCTGGAACTTTCGGTAGACAATGCCTCAGAAATTGTCGGTGATATTCGCCATGCCGGAGCGATTTTTATGGGGCGTTATACTGCTGAAGCTCTGGGTGATTATTGTGCAGGCCCGAATCACGTACTACCGACCTCGCGTTCTGCGCGGTTCTCATCGCCACTTGGTGTCTATGATTTCCAGAAACGTTCGAGCCTGATCAACTGTTCAGCCGAGAGTGCTTCGGAACTTGGTAAGCTTGCCTCGGTGCTGGCGCGTGGAGAAGGCCTGGTTGCCCACGCCTGTTCAGCCGAGTATCGGATTAAGAAATAAATATCTGATTAAACTGGTCAATTAGTCGCTTTTGATTTTATCGATGGTGCCATCTGCTGGTTGTTCGTCGACGAGTTCGATTATATCGTCTGTCGTAATGCTGGAATCCAGGCCGATTGGTTCATAGTCCTCACCGCCGGTAATGGTAAAAGTCAGGCCGAGAATGGTAATGCTGGTGCCTTGCGTATAAGCGCTGACACTACCCTGGATTTCGGTATCTTCTTCGTCCGGATCAAGTCGTTTGACTTCGCTTGCGATGACGCCACTACCATTTTCAAAGCCTTCAATCTGGACGAAATCTCCCGAGGATATGTCGGCGAGAGAAAAGTTCAAAACACCTGGAAATTCATCTTCGAACTGGGTCTGATTATCTATTGTCACCAGGACAGAGCCACTGGTTAACGGGAACTGAAATTCAATCTGGTTATTCATCGTGTCTACATTGAAGACAGCTGCTTTTAATTCGACAGAACCTTCTCGAAGCTCTATTTCTTCAGCGATCAGAATTCCGTCGACTATTTCGCCTTCTACTTCGATGTTAACACCATTTTCCAGAATTGCACTGGCAGGCGAAAGTGTTGCCGAACTGGCATCGACAGTCTGACTACCGATCTTAAAACTCGCGATGCTGTCAAATTGAGATATCACACCTTGCAAACTCAACTCACTGCCGTCTTCAAAATCGTCGTCCTCAAATTCGATTTCTCTGGCCAGTACTGATGTCAGCGAAGACTGCAGGTCACCATGGACTTCGACAAACATTCCATTCAACAGGTTGCCATCCGGTACATCAATTTCAGTATCATTGTCCGTGTCGATGGTTATGCCAGCAAGTTTGAAACTAGAACCGGATAATTCAGAAATGGTACCTCTTAATTCGATTTCCGAATCACCAGGGAAAGTGCCTGTCTTCTTCACAAAAGTTGCAGTAATATCGGTTGCAGATGTACTAAAACCACTGATTTCAACGATATCATCCTGTGCGATATCGACAAAGTTAGTGTCTTTGTAACTGGTTGAGGTTTCGTCGATAATCACCGACGTATTGAATATTGAAAGTGTTTTCTGACCATCGCCGGTCACTGTAACCGATGCGATAGGCCCCTGTATCTGATCGTCATAATCAACCGAATCGGCAGTACCGGTTAAGCCGTCGCTGTTAATTTTACCTTTAATAGTAACAATCATGCCGATAGCCAGGTTACTCTGAGTCGCTGTGGTATCTCCATCCACTTCGAACTGGCTATTGTCAGTATCAAATTCGATACCATTCACAAATATACTGCCGAAAGCAGTTATCTCTCCCTGTGTAATACCTGTGCCACCAATTCCTGCTGTCGTGTCGCTTCCACCGCATGAGGTCAATAATGGAGCTATCCCCATTGCACCTAACAGGCCCGGGATTAATAGTCTTTTAAATAGGGTGAAAAATTTCATGGTGCTTAATCCTTTTTATCGGGTATTGATTCGTGATAAAAAATACCAATACTCAGTTCTGCGGTACTTTCATCTTCTTCACTTTCGTGCTCAATCAGGTAGTGATCAACTTCTTCAAGAAATGACTGGCCTTTGCGTGCGAGGAATCTTTTCACTGCAGGTATGGCATGTGTTGATACCTGGTGGTTTGATGCTTTGCGCTGAAACCTGAGATCCTGTTTGTCAGCGGTTATGTTGTGATTAATAGTATCGATGAGCTGCCCGGCATCGATTCCAAGTATATTTATATGTTCCTCAGGGTCGTCGGAGGGCAGGTATGCATGACTGAGCAGGCGTACCTGGTTATCTTCTGTCATGCATATATTGTTAGATTTAGTGAGTGCTTTCTGCATAGCTGCAACAGGTATGTCCCCACTGTATTTGCGTACCAGAGTTGTAAATGAGTATTCACCGTCATAGGCAAGGTCCTTCGGTAATCCATCAATGCGTAAAAATTCAGGATCATTAACCCAGCCGCCAATAACACGGATACTTCGATTATATTGACGTTTAGCTATGTTGGGTTGATCGCTTTCATGCTCAAGCATGCGCTTGACTTCCTTGCGATTCAATCCGGTCAGAATAGCCACGTTGGATACTGTCTGTTTTTTACCGGTTGGGCCAAACTCCCTGTAGGCGACATCTATAAAGCACTTACGCGCAATTTGATCGAACTCTCCATAAGCGATACCGTTTCGTAGCAGAGTACGAAATAATGCAGTCAGGATGTTTCTGACTGCATTATGTAAGGTTTTCTTAATATCTGACATATTCGAATAATCCCGAAATGCTAAGGCCTGCTACGCCACTTTATACTTTAATGCCTTAGTATAAATGGCTAGCAGGCCACAGTCACTCTAGTCTTCCAGTTCTGCCTTATCAATAACCGTGTCGTTTTCGGAGTCTTTCAACCTGATAAAAACGCCTTCGGTTAGGGCCTCAAAGAAATCAGCAACGGCCATAGCTGTTCCCTCTTCATCCTTAAGGTCGGCAGCGGTCAAATCGAACTCTGCACCTAGCAGAGTGACTGTTTGAGTCTCCTCGACGGCATTTTCTACAGGAGCCACAATTTTGATTTCATCAATATCCTTGCGATGCAGTTCTACTGCATTAATATCAGCAGAGCCATCGTTATAGGCTTCGAGTTCAACGAAGTCACCGCCACCTTCTGCAAAGTTAGTCAAAGTCAATGGATCTTCCTCTGCAGCAGTCTCGTCTTCCATTTCGGTCTGGTGATTCACACGAACCACAACGTCGGTGTTACCAAAGGTAAACGTAATTGTGCCGGCTGTAGCATCTGCTGAACTGGTGACAGCGTGAATTTTGATTTTCTTGCCTTTCTGCTCGATCTCTTCAGCAATCAGGACGCCGTCCTGCCAGTAACCTTCTACTTCTACTTCAGGTTCGGCGCTCAGGTCGAGTGAAGACGGGCTTATTTCAGTAGTAGCATCTACCTTTACGGTAATAGAATTGAGGATGAAGGTCGCTTCTCCGTTTTCTCCAGCGACATATCCAGAAACAATACCCTGTGTTTCAAACTCTTCCTCATCTTCGCCTTTACCGTCTTCTTCGGCCTCGATCTTCTCGGCGAGAACAGCAGTATTGTCAGCGGGATCGAGCCCACCCTTAACTTCAACATACAGACCGTCGATTAACTCAATGTCGTCTTCTAGCTCGGTAGTTCCACCGTAATTTACGGTTACGCCGCGAACAGTGAAGGAACTGTCGGTGAGGTCGGCTATTTCTCCGGTGATTTCAATTTCGTCGCAATCGCTCTGTTTTTCGATAAATGTCGCTGATATGCCGGAATCGGTTGTGAAACCGCTGACTTCTGCACAGTCGCCATCGGCGAAATTATCAAAAGTCATGCTATCTTCAAATCGCGTATCCGCGGTGACCTCAATGGTGGTACCGAGAATATCCATGGTGCCAATCGATGAATCCAGGCCATCGGGTGTTTTGTTACTAATAGGGCCCTGTATGTCGTTGTCACAGGAAATTTTATCGGCTGTACCGGTAACACCATCGCCGTTGATAGTTCCGTAGACGGTACATATGTGGCCGATTCTTAAGTCATCCTGACTCGCAGTGTCGTCGTCGTCGACGTCGAATTCGGAATCGTCAGTTTCATATTTGACGCCATTTATATAGGTGCTACCAAAACCGGTGATAATGCCACGGCTAGTGGGGGATACAATTGGGTCGCTGGCAGGATCACTACCACCGCCACCACAACCGGCTAAGGTTATAGCTGCGGTAAACAGCCCGGTGATTAAAAAAGATTTGGAATGTATGTATTGGTCCATTAAGTGACTCCGATAATTTAATATATTTGGGAATATAGTCCCAAATGCATAAAACGTCAAATAATATCTTCCTTAACGAACTATTTACTTATTGGTATTTTACACTATTTAGCGAGCGTTAGGCTCTTAGCGGGGGCGTTCGGTCGCAACTAGCTTGAAATTCATTTGCTTCGGGCCACGTTGAACTTCGACTTGAATTTCATCGCCAGGTTGATGAAGTGTGATCATTTCCAGCAAATCACGAACGGCTTTGACAGGTTTGCCATCCACGGCGATTAAAATATCCCCGGTTTGAATGCCTGCCTGATCAGCGGGACTATTTATAAATACACCCACAATGAGTGCCCCTTCGATATTTGGATTACCGGTTTCCATAGCGGCTTTGGCAGTGATTTCAGTTCCTTCTACTCCCAGCCACCCACGAGTTACTTTTCCGTCCCTGATAATGCGTTGCATGATATCAAGCGCGATTGACAACGGTATTGCAAAACCAATTCCCTGAGCACCACCGCTTTGGCTGAAAATTGCTGTGTTTATGCCAATGAGTTCTCCTCTGGCATTCACCAGTGCCCCACCGGAGTTCCCCGGGTTAATAGCAGCATCAGTTTGAATGAAATTTTCAAAGGTATTCAAACCGATCCGATTTCTACCGGTGGCGCTGATAATACCAAGGGTAACGGTTTGCCCAACGTTGAGCGGATTGCCGATTGCCAGAACGATATCACCGACCCGTAGCAAGTCACTTTCGGCAATTTTTATACCGACCAGCCCTTTCATCTGAATCTTTAAAATAGCAATATCGGTTTCCTTATCTTCGCCAACCAGAATCGCCGAGCTGCCTCGACCATCGGGTAGTGAAATCAATATTTCATCTGCACCATCAATTACGTGTTGATTAGTAATAATATAGCCATCAGCATTGATGATTACGCCGGAACCAAGATTGGTCTCGATTCGAGTGCGTTCACGCATTTTTAACTGATCGCTAAAAAACTGGTTGAATATCGGGTCACTGAACAGAGGGTGGGTTTTTTGTTTGACCTGTTTCGAGGTATAAACTGTTACTACTGATGGAGAAGATGAAGATACAGCCTCAGCATAGGAGAATACCGGAGGTTTACGGAATCTGTTACTGCTAACTTCTTCTAATCTTGAAGACGATAGAAATGCGAATACTTCTTCATGATTTCTATCCGACTGAAACAAAATATAAATCGATGCAACGCCAAGGCCGATCAGCGTAAATTGAAATATAAAGCCAGCGATTTTGATAAGTTTCATACGGAAATAGTATCATAGAGGCATAGTTTTACAGCTAACAGACATACAACAGGGCGATAATATGCAACTGGAAAAATTGTGCAAATTTTGTGATGACTTTCTGAAAGTTTCCGAGTTCGATGATTATTGTCCGAATGGTCTGCAGGTGCAGGGTAGTACAGAGGTTAATTTTATTGTTTGTGGGGTAACCGCCAGTCAGGCGCTCATAGATGCTGCTATTGAAGTTGGAGCAGACACATTACTTGTCCATCACGGTTACTTCTGGAAAGGTGAATCGCAGCCAATAACTGGTTTCAAAGGCGCCCGAATTCGAAAATTGATCCTCAACAATATCAACCTGTTTGCCTACCATCTTCCGCTTGATGTGCATCCAGAAGTTGGTAACAACGCGCAACTGGCGAAAATTATGGGGTGGAATATTGATGGAAGTTTCGGCAGTGTTGGTGCACACGATATTGTTTTTCACGGCGCGCTCGAATCGGAGATGAGTATCGATGTACTTGGTGAGTCTATCGCTACGAAGCTAGATTATCAGCCGCTTACCATTGCAGCGAGCGAAAAACCGGTACGCACTCTGGCCTGGTGTACCGGGGCGGCACAATCGTATATCGAAGAAGCGGCCGCACGGGGAATCGATGCTTTCGTCAGTGGCGAAGTTTCCGAAAATACCTTCCATTTCGCGAAAGAAGCGGGTATCCACTATATTGCGGCTGGTCATCACGCGACGGAGCGCTATGGTGTGCAGGCTCTGGCTTCGATTATTGCTACCCGCTTTGGGGTAAAACAGCAATACATCGATATCCCTAACCCAGTATAAAATTAGTACTATTATGAATTACGGCTATTTGAAATAACCGGCATAATTTATTAATATCCCGCCAATTTAATTAATGACCGTCCATCACTATGAAAGTGTATCTCGTCCAGCATGGAATAAACCACCCGGAAAACGAAGACCCGCAAAAAGGCTTAACTGACCAGGCAAAGCTTGATGTTGATAAAATGGGGGCATTCATCGGACAAATGAACCAGCAGTTTGAGGCTGTTTTCCATAGCGACAAGAAAAGAGCTCGGCAGACAGCTCAGATATTGGGCAAGCATCTGAAGCATACGCTGGGTGTTCATGAAACAGATTGTCTTGGGCCGACTGATGATATCGATGTCTGGTTAAATAGAATATTATGCTCAGATGGAGATCCTGTACTCGTCGGTCACCTGCCTTTCCTGGATAAACTGGCTTCCAGGCTGATAACAGGAGACGAAAATAAGCAGATTGTATCTTTCAAAAATGCTAGCATGGCTTGCCTCGAAGGTGACGATGATAGCTTCTCTGTTAAATGGGTTATTACACCCGACATGATCACTTAGGAAATCAATTTAATGTTTAAATTATTCGCATCAAATAAAAAGGATGAACCGTCTCGGACTAGGCGTTGGTTTTTTAAGGGAGTGGCAACAGCAGGCATTGCGGTTGCATCAGCAGGTGCTTTTGCCGCTTCTTTTCGCAATGGTAAAACTGAAGTGGATTACCAGGCTGCCTACGATAAGGATGTGTTACCAGGAGATAAAGTCCTGCAAAAAAATGGTTTTGAAGAAATAAGCCAGCAGGAAAAGGAAGAAATGCTGCAAATGTTTATCGATGATTACGAAGACAAAAAAACAGGCCTAGCCTGACTTTACATATAACAGGAAACTGCACAGATGCCACTCCGGAATCTGCCGTGAAGGCTTGTTAATTCGACCAAAACCCTCAGAAATATATAATTTTTGGAAATTTAATATTGTGAAAATTAAAAACACAGAGCAGAAAGTCACCAGAAGAGATTTTCTGCGAGGTTCATCAACACTAGGCGTTGCCTCTATCGCTGCGACCGCAGGACTCATGGCGAATACCGATGACGCGCATGCAAAAACGACCTGGGCTGAGTGGTTTCAGGGTAATTATCGGTTAATGACCGATGAGGAAAAGCAAGAGGCGGCGCAAAGGCTGGAAGAGCGCTATAGCGAAGAATTCGGTAAGTCTGTCACGGTAGATACAAGTGACGCAGAGGAGGGTGTACTGTTTGGCTATGCGCTAAACATTCAAAAATGTATCGGCTGTCGACGATGTGTTAAAGCCTGTGTTCGGGAAAATAATCAATCACGACATAATTCTGAAATCGAGTGGATCAGGGTCATTCGAATGGAAAAAGGCAGCTTTGACGCCGGCAAGATGGATCAGGGATTCCCTGAAGATTACGGCGTACAGGTTGGCGGCAACGCGTATCGCCCCGCCGGTGTGGTGCTCGAGGGTCAGCATTATTACGAACCCGATAAAGTACCCGAACAAGATGCTTTCTATTTCCCGATTCAATGTATGCAATGTGAAAAACCACCTTGTGTCAAGGTCTGTCCAGTGAGAACAACCTATCGTGAGCCGGATGGCATCGTAGTCATAGATTACAACTGGTGTATCGGTTGCAGGATGTGCATCGGTGCATGCCCTTACTGGGCTAGACGATTTAACTGGGGTGAACCTAACCTGCCCAAAGAAGAAATGAATCCCGATACACACTATCTCGGTAACAGGCCGCGTATGAAAGGCGTTGTTGAAAAATGTACTTTCTGTATTCAACGCACCAGAAAAGGGCGATATACCGCCTGTATTGAGGTTTGTCCTGTCGGCGCCAGAAAATTTGGCAACTTGCTCGACCCTGAAAGTGAAGTGAGAAAAGTACTGGATAGAAAGCGAGTATTTAGATTAAAAGCAGAACTAAATACCTATCCTAAATTTTTCTATTTTGTCGATTAACTGGATATCTCACATGAAATCTTTAACTCATTTATTAATTGATATAGTCAAGTATGGCTTTAAGGGTGATGCCAGATATAAGGCATGGTTAGGTTTTCTCGGTGTTTTCCTTATTTTCTGGGCCTATGGCAACTATCAACAGCAAACGCAGGGGATGATTGTTACCGGTTTAACCGATCAGGTCAGTTGGGGTGTTTACCTGGCTAATTTTATTTTTCTGGTGGGGTTTGCAGCAGCGGCGGTAACCGTCGTGTTTCCGGCCTATGTATATAAACACGAAGCTATGCTTAAAGTGGCCGTTCTGGGTGAAATGATGGCGATAGCTGCTGTCTTCATGTGCCTGCTATTTGTTCTGAACCACATGGGTCGGGTTGACCGCTTATGGCATATGATTCCGTACCTCGGCATTTATAACTGGCCGCACTCGATGTTGACCTGGGACGTGCTGGTTTTGTTGGGTTATCTTATATTAAATATTATTTGTGGGTTTTATTATTTACACCAGAAATATACCG
>JAAEOZ010000658.1 GCA_024222685.1 Gammaproteobacteria bacterium
GGTAGTCGAATTCAATGAGCCGCGGTAATTAGGGATATCGAGCAGGCTCAGTGATGCGCCCAGTTCGAGTTTTGGTAAGGTATGATTGTCGGCTATGGCGGTTGCGCTAGCCAGCAATAAGGCGAGACTAATCAGTCGTGCTTTCATCATTTGCTGCCGCCAGTAAATCGTAATAACTTTGCTCTTTAAAGTAGTACTCGATACCGAGATCGGGCCGAGCAATAACCAGTCGCGGCGCAATAGAGAGTACATGAAATTCGATTTCTCCACCCTGTTCCAGCAAAGCAATTATTTTCTGTTTCGGTGTTACATTGCCCTGATAATACTTTATGTGGCTGGCATTCAGCGATTGCCAGTTAGCTATAATTTGATCGGCCTGTTTACCAGTTAAGCTACCTGAATCTGCAGCCCAACTATTTCCTTGCTGGGTTTCTATTTTGACATCGGCAAGAGTAAGCGATTTCAGTGCCAGTGCTCTCGGTAATAAACGGCGATCCAGTAATCCGCTAATGTCCTGAGTGATAAATGGCAGATAGCGATCTTTGAGCAAGTACACCGCATCATCAATTTGTAGATAGCGACGCTCGCCGATTTTATTAGTAGCGCCGAATGTGATCTGTTTATTGTTCAGGCTTAGAATTGCTTTGGGAAATTGCAATCCCAGGGTGGACGGATCTATTTCGCTTATCGGTAACATCGAGTCGGTCTGCGCATTGACTATATCGATTATCCGCTCGACAGCGATGTTATTAGCGTACCAGAGTACAGGTTCCTTGATTTGCCAGCTACCATTAATTTTGCTCAATTTCATGCTTCTGTCGGCAGTTTGTATTGCGATAGATGTAATGTCAGCAGCCTTTAAGCTGGTAATTCGATCATCTGACTGATAACCGGTCTCCACATTGTATTTGTTACCAATATAGGTGAACACAATAATCAACAGGATCAATACATAATTGATTAACCAGCGTCTCGATATCATTGGGCTGGGGCGAGCCATTAGCGTTTCCGTCGGATCAGCCAGATGCGCAAGCCGCTAGCGAACAACAATATCGGCAACACCAGTAGAAAGCTGAAACTGATGACCAACTGCGCTGTTTTTGATAAATCCAGCCGTGTATCGGGTGCAGGCCGTGGATTAATCGAAATCAGGTTATCGTCGTGACTTAACCAGTTGACCAGGTTAATACCAATATCGAGATTGGCGCCATTGCCGATGTAGCGATTAGAGATAAAATCGGCGTCACCGATAATGGCTATACGCTGAGTAAAGCTTTCCCCGAGGTCGTTTTCATGCTCTTTACTCAGGCTGATTCCGAGATCGAGCGGGCCATTGAATTCATCATCGTGATCGCCATTAAAAATCTCTCCCTGCATTTCACCGGTTTCATTCCAGCTTGCATCACCACTGACAAGGAATGTTTGTTGTTGCCAGTTGGCTTTATCACCGTGAAATTCTATCGCCTGAGCCTGTGGAAACAGAGAAATTGCATCGACATTCCGAGTTATCGCATGCCTCGGATAGTGGGAAGTGAGCGCAAAATCTACTCGATTCAATCCGAGCAACTGACTGTTCGGGTCGACAATAATTCCTGGAAGAAAATCCACAGAAATTAAATCAAATATGGGTTCAAGTCCTTCGCTGGATTGTTCCGGGTCTGCCAGCCAGAGCAGGTTGCCGCCGGTTTCAAGATAATTACGCAGCAGATCAACTTCACCGGGTAATAATGCAATCTGTGGACTGGCGAGAACCAGTACATCGGTATTGGCAGGAATGCTATTGGTTTCGGTGATGTTGAGGTTTTCTACGGTATAACCCATCGCCGCAAGCCGGCCACCAAAACTGCTGTAGTCAAAATTCGTCTGTTTGTAAGGGTTGCGTTCCCCGTGTCCCTGTAGAAATACCAGCCAGCGTTCTCCCTGTCGCAGCAATCGCTGCATAGCATTGGTAATATTAGCCTCTGTTATCTGACTGACTTTTTCGCTGCGACCCTCAAACTCAATCAAGGCTTCACCATCAAAGCGTATATCATACTTATTAAGTAAATCGGGACGCAGATCAGGGTTGATCATCTCAAATTCGATCAGTGTCTGTCCTTCTTGATAGCGATTAAACAGGCGCGTAACGGCTTCTTTGTTTTCAAAGCCAGGTGAGGCAAACAGTGTTATCTTAAGAGGTGTTTCTATACTGTGGATCAGTCGAATAGTTTCTTCGGATAAACTGTTGCGTGCATTTTTACTGAGGTCAATAGTCAGAGTATTTAATTGTGAGAGCCAGGCGAGGATACCGACCGCAATTAGAAAGAGTCCAAGAAAGAGTGACGACTGTAGTCGTAATTGTAAGCGCGTTTTACTGTTGATCATCGTAACAGGCGCTCGCGATCTAGCTGACGGATGGTTAGCACCAGAAATGTCGTGATCAACAACAGATAGTAGATAACATCAGAGCTGTTAAAAACACCCTCAAGCAAGCTTTGGTGATGGCGCAATATCGACAGGTAAGAAACCACTGTCTGGCCATCGGCAAGCGTATCGCCAAGCCAGTCGATCATCCATAGCAATAGCAATGCACCGAAAGTGCTGACAGCAGCAATAGTCTGGTTTTCGGTGAGACTGGACAGGTAGAGGCCTATTGCCGCGAATGAGCTGAGTAGTAATAGCATCGACAGGTAAATGCTAAATAATTTGCCTATGTCGAGTGTGGTGCCTGCGTAGAGCGACAGCGGCATTAGCATTAGCATACTCACCAGGATGATGATAAAGAATAACAATCCGACGAATTTGCCCAGTACAATTTCAGTCATACTTACCGGCGAGGAAATTAGCAGGCTCAGTGTGCGATTGCGTTTCTCCTCGGCGATACTGCGCATGGTAATTAATGGCATCACCATTAGCAGAATAATCGCGCTGAGTTGGAACAGCGGAGCAATTATGATGTCGGTAACGCCAGGTGTATTCTGTAAATGGATTAACTGAGGTTGCAGCATGAAAAAACTATCAATCTGGGCAAGAAACATATATCCCAGTAATCCCTGTAATACACCGAGTATCACCCAGGCCAGAGGCGACAGAAACATGGTTTTTAATTCATGCCCTGCAATAGTCAAAATCATGATTCCAGAACCTTTTCATGATCGGTATTTTGGTGCTGCGTCAGTTCGATAAACAAATCTTCCAGCGATTGTTGATCCGGTGTGAGTTCAATTAATCCCCAGTCGTTTTCAACTGACTGCTGAACAATAATTTCAGCAGGGGAGGCGGTGTCAAAAAATAAATGAAAGCGCTGATCATCTTTTTGTTCAACATGACTGACATGTTTGATGCGCTGTAACACATCTGCTGCTGGAGCGCGTTTAAGTGCAATGCTAATGCTACTTTTCCTTCCCTGGTTCAACATTTCAATCGAAGCGTTATAAATTAATTCACCCTGGCGGATAATCTGCACGCGGTCGCAGGTAGTCTGAACCTCCGAAAGAATATGGGTAGACAGGATAACACTGTGCTGCTTGCCAAGATTTTTGATCAGATTTCGGATTTCACGAATCTGAATCGGGTCGAGGCCGACGGTTGGCTCATCGAGAATGACAACTGGCGGATCATGAATTATTGCCTGTGCAATGCCAATACGCTGTTGAAAGCCTTTAGATAGATTGCCAATTAGGCGCTTGCCGACTTCGGTTAGCCCACAGGATTGCCTGACTCGGTCGACCGCATCCGCAATAGCATTCGATTTAATACGCCTTAGCCGGGCACAATATTGCAGGTATTCATTGACTGTTGAATCGCGGTAAACGGGCGGGTGTTCAGGCAGATAACCGATTTGCTGTTTAGCCTCGCACGGGGATTCAAGTATATCGAATCCACTAATGCTGACTTCGCCTTCGCTGGGAGCCAGATTGCCGCTGATGATCTGCATCGTGGTCGATTTACCGGCACCGTTAGGACCCAGAAAACCGAGTACTTCTCCGGCATTAAGAGAAAAACTCAGATGACTGATAGCACGATGTGTCTGATAAAAACGGGAAAGATTTTCAACCCTGATTAATGCGGATGATTGCATACGCCTGTCATTTTAAAAAGCTGCTTTATGATACTGATATGGGGGGGATATTAAAGGGGTTGTTGAGTTACTTTTATCGACAGCTTCAATAAAATCGGGCAAGCTTGCGACAAATAGGTAATACCTAATCAGGAAATAATCACGCTTGCGGCATCAACGAATCCGTATGACAGACAATTCCGCTATTAATCACCACCACTACCTGGCTAGTGTGCTTGAATCACTTGCGATTCCCGTGTGGATTTTTGACATCGACTATTCCCGGATTTACTGGGCCAACCCGTCGGCACTCGGACTGTGGAACGCCAACTCTCTCGACGAACTCAGGCAGCGTGATATGGCCAGTGACATGTCCCCCAGCGTAAGCCAGCGATTACACCAGTATCAGGAAGACTTCCGCCAGGGTAAGACCTTCGTCGAACCCTGGACCCTGTATCCCAAGGGCCAGCCCCGAAGCCTCGATTGCCAGTTTTCCGGTATCAAAATTGAAGGTGACCGCATCGCCATGTTGTGCCAGGTACTGGAAATCGACAAACGCAATCCGGAAACCCTGCGAGGCCTGCAGGCTTTGCTAATGACTTCGGTAATGGTATCGCTCTATAGCGAAAATGGTGAGATTGTGTATGCCAATCCGGCTGCAAGAAGTATGCTCGGCAATGGCGAACATAGCCTGCAAGCACATTTTGTCGATCAACAGTTATATCTGCAGATGCGTAGGATCGTCAGCGAACAGGGTGAATATCGCGGTGAAGCTGAAGTCTTTACTAGTGCTGGTAAGGCCTGGCACGAAGTCAACATACAATATGGACCCGATGCGGTAACTGGAAAGAATGCCTACCTGGTGAATGAAACCAATATCAGCGAACGCCGTATCGCACAGGAGCATGCCAACCGGTTGGCATATCACGACCCCTTAACCGATCTGCCGAATCGTGCCAATCTGGCAGAGAAACTTGAACAGGAAATAAAGCTGGCGCGTCGCTACAACCACATTGTGGGGCTGTTATTTCTCGACCTGGATCGATTCAAGAGTATTAACGATACACTCGGACATTCCACCGGGGATCAGTTGCTGATTCAGGTTGCCCGCGAGATCGAGTCGGCGATTTATGAAACCGATTTGGCTGCACGTCTGGGTGGCGATGAATTCGTCTGCATACTACGCGAGTTACCGAGTGCCGATGCAGCGGCAATTACCGCTCGAAAGATTATCGATAAAATCGCCAAGCCTTTTCGAATAGCACAACATAATTTGTA
>JAAEOZ010000659.1 GCA_024222685.1 Gammaproteobacteria bacterium
ACGATAACAAGGCTAACGTAATGATTGCAGATAGTCGACTCAAGGATTTTGCTCTCGATATTCCAGGTATTGCGTTGCCAGTACAAAAATTCAGGTTCCAGTATTAAACCAGATACTGGCACATTGGTAATGTAACCCTTAATGGTGACTACCAGAATAGCTGATTTCATAGGAGTATCCAACTAAGCTGGGAGCGCAAAACCACGGGCAAATAAAACGGGTGTTTTCTCTGCGTAATTCCGGATCCATTGTGAGGGGACGCGGTATGAGTGCTGCAAAATTAAATTCTTCGATAATAGGCTCCAATGCCGCCGACATCGTCGATCTGCATAAGACATACAATCCCGGTTCGCAAGATGCTCACATTGCCCTGTCAAACATCAATCTTGAAATCCGCAGTAACGAGTTCTTCACCTTGCTCGGCCCTTCTGGCTGTGGAAAGACCACCCTGTTGCGATTACTCGCGGGTTTTGAGCAGCCGACACAGGGACAATGCAGGATCTTTGGCGAGGACGTAGTTTCGCTCCCCCCGGAAGCACGACCCGTTAATACCGTATTTCAGCACTATGCTCTATTTCCGCACTTCAACGTACGTCGTAACATCGGCTTTGGTCTGGAGATGCTCGGCATCGACAAAACGGAAATTGAAAAAACAACCAGCGAAATGCTGGCGCTGGTGCACATGGAGGAATTTGCCGGACGCAAGCCCGATCAATTGTCCGGCGGTCAGAAACAACGCGTTGCACTGGCGCGCGCATTGGCGCCAAAACCCAAAATACTGCTGCTGGACGAACCTTTGTCCGCGCTTGACCTGAAGTTACGCCAGCAAATGCGGTTGGAACTGAAAGCTCTACAACGCGAAACCGGAATCACCTTTGTTTTTGTTACTCATGACCAGGAGGAAGCCCTGTCGATGAGCGACCGAATAGCGGTTCTGGCTGATGGTGTCATACAGCAGTTGGGGACGCCGGATGAAATTTACGAATTTCCTGAAAATCGTTTCGTCGCCGACTTCATCGGTGAATCTAACCTGATCGAGGCAAAGGTTGTTAGCACGGATGGTAACCAGACGGAATGCCACATCCCTGGTCTTGGCAACACAGTTGTGCCATGCGATATAGCGTTTAAGCCTGATCAGGACGTGACCATATCGGTTCGACCTGAACGTATATCTCTTAGACCGGTTGAAAGCTGTTCGACAGGAAGTAGTTTTAGCCCTTTGTCGGTTTGCGAAAAAACCTATCTTGGTAACGCGATTCAATACCTGCTTAAGATAGGAGATCATCCATTGATCGTGCGCTCACCGAGCGGTGGATTGCGAGGCCGGCTGAACTTTGATCGGGCGGACAAGGTATGTATCGATTTTGAAGACGGCGCAATTCGACTACTGGCGAGATGAGCATGTCGAATGCCGTTCAAAATAGCAGGAAAATGATGGTGGCGGGGCTCATTCTACCTCCCCTGGTTGTCATCACTCTGTTCATGATCGTGCCGGTCGGCATTATGCTGGTTTATTCGTTTCTGGAGTCGGGTACCTACGGCGGCGTAGTCTGGAACTTCTCCACGGAAGCCTATATCCAGTTCCTGTTCGAGCGCGATATCTTTGATGAAACGCTATCATTTTCGTCGGACTACCTCGGGATTTTTAGCCGCTCGGTGATGCAGGCTTTCATTGCCACGGGTCTCTGCCTGATCATCGGCATACCCACTGCCTACTACATCGCGACACGGCCTGCCAGGCAGAAAAACATATGGCTATTCATGATCACGATCCCATATTGGGTGAATCTACTGGTAAGGACGATTGCACTGCTATTCGTGTTGAGATCCGACGGCCCGGTCAACGACACTTTGATGTTCCTGCATATTGTTTCGGAGCCGCTCAAGTTGTCTTACAATGAATTCGCTATCGGTACCGGTCTGGTCTATAGCTTTTTACCCTTCATGATTTTACCGCTTTACGCGGCGTTTGAGCGCTTTGACTTCACCTTGCTTGACGCCGCTTACGACTTATATGCCAGTCGCACCAAAGCCTTTTTCAAAATTCTGTTGCCAATTATGAAACCGGGACTGATTGCAGGCAGCCTGCTGGTCTTTATTCCCAGTATCGGCTCATTCCTGGCACCGGATATTCTTGGCGGCGGCAAGAAAATGATGATCGGAAACCTCATCGCGATGCAGTTCCAGGGTTCGCGTAACTGGCCTTTTGGTGCGGCTGTCGCGATGATTCTGTTGACGCTCACCCTGATCACTTTAATTTTCTTCGCCGTTCGTGCGTCGAATAAGACAAAATCATAGGCAGCCGGATGTTATTTTCGCGACTCAAAGATCTCCACGGATTTACCGGTTTTGGACTCATGGCTGGGCTTTGTCTTGCTTTTCTTTACGCCCCCATCATGTTCCTGTTGACCTATTCGTTCAACGCGGGCCGGTCGGTTAGCATCTGGAGTGGATTCAGCTTTCGCTGGTACGAAGCGGTTTTCAACAATAGTGATATCCAGGCCGCGACGATGAATTCATTGATCATTGCCGTGATCGCAGCCAGCGTAGCTACCCTGCTTGCAACCGGCGCCGCGATTGCGACCGTGCGGCATGATTTTCGAGGTCGGCAGGTGAGCTTTGGGTTATTGAATTTCCCACTTTTTGTGCCGGAAATTGTTACTGCTGTCGCCTCGCTGGTGTTCTTTGTCGCGGTAGGCATCAAACTCGGCATGCTGACCATTATCATCAGCCATATCGTTTTTTGTATACCGTTTGCTTATTTGCCGATCCGCGCTCGGCTCGAGTCTATGGATGACAAGCTGGAAGCTGCGGCGGCCGATCTCTACGCCACACCGATGAAATCGTTTTCCTATATAACCCTGCCACTGCTGGTACCTGGATTGATTTCCGGTTGGCTGTTGGCTTTCATTATATCACTCGATGATTTCATGATAACCACCATGGTCACAGGTCCCGGCGCCACGACTTTGCCACTGCACATCTACGGCATGCTGCGGCTTGGCATGACGCCGGAAGTCAATGCGATTTCCAGCTTGCTGGTTCTTGCATCAACCCTGCTGGTCGTCATAGCCGGGTCATTGGGACTTGTCAATAAACGTTAATCTAAATCAACCATGAAGGAGAAACCGATGAAATATAAATGTACGAACTTTTGCCAAATGCTGGTGGGGATAACCCTGGCGGTGACAACTGTTTTCAGTAGCTCTGCAATGGCTGCCGGGAACCTGAATATTTATAACTGGGGTGAATATACCCCGCCTCAAATGATCGAAAAATTTGAAAAAATGTACGATGTCAAAGTGCGTATCGACACCTACGATTCTATGGAAACCATGTTGGCCAAGCTGAAATCGGGTGCCGGCGATTACGACATTATCGTTCCGGGTGACGGCATGGTCGCTATCCTGATCCGGGAAGGATTGCTGCAACAAATCGATGCCTACAAGATGGAGAACTACAAAAACGTCGCCGAAAGATGGCGTGATGTCTATTGGGACGAAGGCCGTAAATACTCCGCACCATGGGCCTGGGGTTCCACATCATTTGTAGTCGATACGGATATAGTCAAGGGCGACTACAATACCCTCAAGGTGCTGTTTGAACCGGACGATGCCGTTAAGGGGAAAATCAATATGCTACGCGATCTCAACGATGTGATAAATATGGGATTACGCTACCTGGACCTGCCGCGTTGTAATGAAAACCCAGAAGACCTGAAGAAACTTCTCGCGCT
>JAAEOZ010000660.1 GCA_024222685.1 Gammaproteobacteria bacterium
ACCATCGATCTTTGCCTGTCCGTTTTCCCCTGGGCGCATTTTCGTTCCACCAAAGCCGCAGTCAAATTACACACGCTGCTGGACCTGCGTGGCTCTATTCCGACATTTATCCATATCTCCGATGGCAAGATGCACGACGTCAACGTACTGGACCTGCTGTTACCAGAGGCTGGCGCCTTCTACGTTATGGATCGCGGCTATGTCGATTTCAGTCGGCTATTCGCTCTACACCAGGGATCAGCTTTCTTCGTCATCCGTGGAAAATCCAATCTTCAATGTCGTCGTCTATATTCCCGTCCCGTGGACAAAAGTCTGGGGCTCAGGTGCGATCAGACCGTTCGGTTGATCGGGTTCTATGCAGCCCGGGACTATCCCGAAAAGCTTCGCCGCGTCAAGTACCACGACCTGAAAACCGGCAAGACCCTCGTATTCCTGACCAACAATTTTGCACTACCGGCCATGACGATCGCAGATCTGTATCGCTGCCGTTGGCAGGTCGAACTATTTTTCAAATGGATCAAACAACACCTGCGAATAAAATCGTTTTACGGCACGACCGACAATGCCGTCAAAACTCAAATCTGGATCGCTGTTTCCGTTTACGTCCAAGTTGCGATTATCAAAAAACGGCTCAATCTCGATGCCAGTTTATATACAATATTACAGATTCTCAGCGTGACTATTTTCGAAAATATATCTTTGGATCAACTGCTTATGAATAACGAATTTACTCAAGATAATTTAGATTCACCTAACCAGTTGATTCTGTTCGATTAAACGTTGGGACACTAGTGATATGGGACAACAAATGAATATCAAACAGATATCCAGTCAGAGGCTACTCCTGTACTTGATTCGAAGCCCAAGAATACCCGTATTAATCGATAGAGCCCAAAAAACGACCGCATAATAGGGGCACAAAAATTAATTAGCAAGAGTAATACTCTAATTAACTTTGGAGTCATAAATTGAAATGGTTTCGATACACAGAAGTGGGCCCGGAAATCTGAACAACGCCTTAAGTGGATTGGCAGCCTAGTTTAATGCATTCTGATGCACAAG
>JAAEOZ010000661.1 GCA_024222685.1 Gammaproteobacteria bacterium
CAGGTCCTGGGTGGCCTGAAGTTCGAGGTTTTTTTCTTCCAGCTCCTGTTGAACGTTGCCTTCGTGCAACAGGATTCGGACAAAGTACATCAGAAACAATTGCGGCGATATGACCGCCAGACCGAAAACCGCGTGCCAGTTCAGCGGCCACAGCAACCATGCGATCATTGTCACCAGGGCACCGGAACCGATGATCATCGCACAGGCGTTTCGCAGACACCACTGGGATAGTATTGGAGTAAACAACATGCTGACAATGAATACTAGCGGGTGATGAATTAGTAACACGAGACCGATATAACTAATGATTTGGCCGATCAGCAATATGTGATCAAACAGCACGAAACGCGAAACCTGTACAGGTATGCGCAGTCCCGTTAGTAAAAAGCAGCACACCAACAGGACATAAACGACCAGGGCGGGTAGATAAGAACCGGGAATCACCTGCGGTTCCTCACGATAAATCATGATCATCGAAAACAACAGCGCCACCCAGGTCAAATCACCGACGGCGTGTAACAGGAATAATTTTCGGACAAGTCTCTGCATAGCATGGTTTTTTTACAAGACTGAACACGAACCGCTGGCAAGCATATGGGGCGTTCGGATGTTTGATTTTGACACAGTATTCTGTAGTCGTCCCTGTTTCATGTAGTCATCCCACTAATTCGTGACTTTTGGCACTGCTATTTGCTTCTGTGACCATAACCCGGGTCATGCCTGGCTTCAATTTCACGAAACTAACATTTAAGTAGTTCTGGTTATTTTTCAATCTATGCCGGAGCCGTTTCTAATGTTCACCGATGTGTTACGAGATCCAGTTCAAGGAAAATTTGTAACTGTTTCACAGTTGCCCCAGATCATGACCATGGTCGTTACCCGGGTCATGCATGCCCGTCTGAATCGTTTCTATACTCCTCGCCGAACTTTTGATATTAATTTCTGACATGGAGAAAACAATATGAATTTGAAACACTCGAAACGGAATATCCTGAAAGCCATCCTTTACCCTGCCTGTCTGTTCAGCGCAGTTTCTGCTCATGCACTGGATCCGGTCGGGCTGGGATCACACAGCGCATCAGGCGGCAATATTACCGCGATGGCGACTTTGGAATCGTACGAATTGCAGGATCTTAACGGCGACGGCGATACCAGGGATCGGATACTGACACTGCATGATATCGATACCGGAATCTCAACCAATACAGGCATACCCATGGTCGGTCAACTGGCAACGGACGGCACAACGATAGTATTCCTGTTTAGCGAAAGGGTGGACTACGTCGATCTCAATGGTGATTCGGATACTAGCGACAATGTCCTGGCCTATTACCATATCCCGTCAGGCCAGTTTTATACAACATCGGTTGTTCCCTATTTGAGCGCCGGTCAGTCCGGCTCTTTGCCACATTACAACGTTGATCAAAATATCATCACGTTTGTC
>JAAEOZ010000662.1 GCA_024222685.1 Gammaproteobacteria bacterium
CATCTTCAAAGAGGCCCCCCATAATGGAAGATCCAGATAATCTGAATGAGCATGCAATGTTTGATTCTCTAATAAAGGCTCCGATTCTTTCCGGTCTGTCGCGGCCGGATTTGGCGCGCTTGGTCCCGTCTGTTGCCGAGCGATGCTATGCAAAGGGCAAAACGATTTTCACGGCCGGCTCTGACGCTTCGACGCTGTATCTTTTAGTCGAAGGCGAAGTAGAAGTCGAATCACGTACTGGTCGACAGGTCATCAAGGACGGATATTTTGGCGAGGAAGCGATTTTGGACTACAAATCATACTTCTACCAGGCCAAGGCATGTTCTGAGAAGACTAGGGTATTGACGTTTGATGGCGCCGAGTCAACGAACATGGTTGAAGGATATCCGCCTTTGGAGAAGGAATTCTCATATTCCCTGTTTCGGTTTGAGGCTAATAGTGAGCGTATCGCTGCTCAGCCGAAAAGAGACAGGAAATCGGCGCAATATATTCAGCGCAAGGAGCGCAAAACATTTCTAGGCTGGTCCTTGGCATTTCTGGTGCCGTTGATTTTGTATTTTTTGCCGCTACTCAATGGTATCTCCTCGGATGCGCGAATTTTTATTTCAATATTCGCAGCTACCATTTTGATGTGGGTGTTTAAACTGGTTCCAGACTATGTTGCCGGGTTATTAACCGTTCTAGTCGTACTGATGTTGGGAGTTACACCCAGCTCGGTAATCCTGTCCGGTTTTCAGTCGTCCAGCTTCTTCATGGCGATGAGTATTTTCGTCTTGTCAGCGGTGGTTGTATCATCCGGTCTGATATACAGGGTTCTTCTGATTTTTCTTAGATATACCCCACCCTCGAAATTTCTGTACAACCTGGTGATGACCATTACCGGGCTTCTTATAACGCCGATCATGCCTTCTGCCAACGGCCGAATCGGGCTAACCACACCGTTACTTTCCGATATGATTCGCTCTCTGGGGTATAAACCGAAAGGTATAGAGGCTACCCGCCTGGCTATATCGACATTTTTCGGCGTCTCTTTGTTTTCGGCTACGTTCCTGACTGCGAAATCGATAAATTTCGTGCTCTTCGGTATGTTGCCCGCTCAGTCGCAAAGTGGTTTTCAGTGGTTCAACTGGCTGTTGGCGGCCTCGGTTGCGGGCATTGTCAGTTTGATATTGCTCGTCGTTATGTCGGCGTTATTTTTTCGTTCGGATGAAAAACCCTCTTGTTCTTCGCGGCACATTGACGATCAGCTGAGGATCCTCGGAAAACTGTCACAGTTGGAGTGGGGTGCTCTAGCCGGAATTGCCTTATTGATTATTGGCATCATTACCACTTCAATACATAAGATCCAGCCGGCCTGGATTGG
>JAAEOZ010000663.1 GCA_024222685.1 Gammaproteobacteria bacterium
AGATAAATTCGTCGCATGTGATCAGATACCAGATAAAAACTTACTGTCAGTAAAACACCTATAAATACCAGTATCGATAAGAAACCGACAAGAGTTATTTTTGCAGTGAGGCTTTCAGATGGTCTCTTGAGCATAAACCAGGCCGGCCAGTTTAACGCCAGTTAACCTGAGGCATATTTTTGTTTTATCTGTCGTATGGTGCCGCTGCGCTTCATATCACGCAGGTATTCGTTCAACTGGGCTATTAGTTCACTATTTTCCAGATGAGTAACAATGCCATAAAACGACTGGCTTAGCGGGTCACCAATCAGTTTGATTTTATCGTTGTCGGTAGTAAGAAAATGAACTATGGCGGCATCAACTGCAGCGCTGTCAAGATCTGCCATGCGTTCATCATTTTTCTGGTAGGTCACAATTTCAGATTGCTTAAACAGGTCACTGCTTCGTGCCAGTTCTTCACCCACGGTACCCTTTAACACCGCTACCTTTTGCCCGACCAGATCTATTTGAGAGTTAATATTGCTATTACCGGCTTTCACCGCCAGTGACATTCCCGCATCGAGATAGGGATCGCTGAACAATAAGGTTTTTTGACGTTCCGGCGTTATAGTTATCGCCGACACTGCAATGTGTATGCGCCGGCCACGCACCGCGGCGAATAATTCATCGAAGGGCATCACCTCAAATCTCACCTTCACGCCAAGCCGACCGGACAACTCACGTACAATGTCGATATCAATTCCAGCTTCACTTCCATTTGAATCGTAAAACTCCATAACACCATAGGGGATATCCACTCCAACCACCAGGCTGTCGCTTTGCAGAATCTGCTTCAACGCAGTTTCGGTTGATGAAATGAACTCGCTCGTTTTGTTATCAGAAGGAAAGAAAACCAGGAGTAGAAGGACCAGGCAGGCACAAACACAGACGGCTACTACATTTTTCAAATTCACAATAAGCCTCGTACTCAGGATTGGTAAAACCCTTATTTTTACTAGATTTTATGAACTATTTCACATAATTCAATTAGTTTTTACCAAATCGTTAGCTTTGTCGTGATTGTAGTATCAGATTCGTTCCGGCAAGCCAGTTCAGGCATGTAATTTGAGTTAATGGAATATGTTGAACATCCCCAGCTATTTCACTACAAAGCAGAAACAGAATCAGTAAGTGCTTTAACAAACGGACCAGCAATCAGTGGTGCAAGAATTGCCATTAACTGAGTTAGACCCTGCCGCCAGTTTATCGCGATACCTTCGGCGTCCAGCATAGTATACCGTTCG
>JAAEOZ010000664.1 GCA_024222685.1 Gammaproteobacteria bacterium
CAGCCTGTGTGAAAACTAAAAAATACAAAGTTGTACCCGCGTACCGCTTTCTTGAGTTCATGTGATCGTCGCCATGCCACTTTTATTTTCAACCGACTCATTTCAACATGAAAAAAATCATCGGTTAAATAGCGATTAGTTCGGGCTATTAGTCGTATTTTTTTAAACACAAGGCTATGCGCCTTATGCCGCCATTGCGGTGATCAATTTATCCGGCCCAAGTATCGATATCATGCGCCTGAGATTATAAGCCAGAACATGCAGGCTCATTTCTGTGCTGACATTTTTTAATCGTCGGGTCAGAAAACGGGTTGCGCCCATCCAGCATTTAATCGTGCCGAATGGGTGCTCTACCGTTTGCTTTCTGATCAGCATACTATCGGGCATAGATACCATTAACGCATCCATTTCATCCAGCCGGTCCTGGTGCTCCCAACGCGCTATCCTGCGTGGTTCCTTACTATTCGAGCATTGTGGTTTCAATTCACAGGCTCGGCAGGTTGGAACGTCCAGAAAGTACCGCTTTATGGTCATTCCATTTTCGACGCCAGTGAGCCTGTGTATTAATTTCTGATTAGCGGGACAGATGTAAACATTTTTATCGGCATCGTATTGAAACAGGGATCGATTAAAAATGCCTTTCTTCTCACTGCCCGATGTATCGCCTTTAGGAACCAGCACCGTCATCCCGGCATCCTGAGTGTCTTTGATATCCGGGCCACTGTAGTAACCTTTATCGGCCAGTACCGTCACTGCATCTTGACCCAGTGCCGCTTGTGCCTGTTTCCCCATGCTGCACAGCTGCCCTCGATCTTGTTTGTTCGTGACCTCATGGGTAACGATTAAATGGTGTTTTGGGTCGACTGCACTTTGTACGTTGTAACAGACGGCTCTGGTCATCCCGCGTGTTTTCATGAGTCGAGAATCAGGATCAACCGTGGATAGCTGCTTTTCAGGATGATTGTTGACCACTTCTTTCAGTTCATTCAGCTCAGCCAGTTTTTTCTTAAGCCCGTCAATCTTTTCCTGGATTGGTGTATCGTCGGCGACCTGGTCGTCTTTGTGATCAGCAGCATCGAGCTGCTTCATATAGTCTTCGATATGCTTTTCAACCCGCTTTATATGGAACGCTATTTTTTTCGGCGTGTAGTTATTTTCCTTACTGTTGACCGCTTTGAATTTACTACCATCAATCGCAACGAGTGCATCCGTGAACATGTTTAGTTGGCGACAAAGGTCGATGAATGTCCGGCAGGTATTTTTAATCCCTTTTCGGTTATCCTTTCTGAAATCGGCGATGGTTTTAAAGTCTGGTGCCAGGCGTTCCAACAGCCACATCAACTCAATATTACGACCGGCTTCTCGCTCCAGGCGACGTGAAGACTGGATGCGATTTAAATAACCGTAGATAAATAACTTGAGCATTGTAGACGGGTGATAAGGCGGTCGACCCGTATCAGCGGACACTGTCTTGAAACCCAAAGTAGAAAGATCAAGGCTACCGACAAAGACATCGATGACTCGAATCGTGTTGTCTTCGGTGATGTAATCGTCCAGGCGATCAGGAAATAATGTGGCTTGTGTTCGGCATGTGCCAGCAATGAAACCGCTCATTCGATAGCCCATTAGTTGGAAAGTATTATTATACTCTTAACGGGGGTTTTCACACAGGCTGTGCCGATTGCTGTCGTAACTGAAAACTTTCCCAATGGCTCCTTAGGGCGATTATTAACCATTTAATCACTATCCTGCCAGGGTCGCAAAATCCTCATTGCGGGCGTTTGATGGATTAAGGTTAATTACCGAGATGCGCCCTGAGTGTTCTATTCAGAATCATTGATTACCGGAAAAAAGATACTTATAGTTTTGAATTTTAGTAATTTATCTGGATTACTTATTCTGTATAGGGAGTTTTCTTTTTATACAGATCAAGTCTTGTTTCCTCGGCTGTAAAATCGATATCTCCTTTGTTCTTCAATATGTCTATTACTTCCAGTTGCAATTTTACCGCTTCCTCAAACTGATTTGATCGTGCGTATGCGGCTGCTAATGTTCCAAGTACCTGATAATCATTAGGTTCAAGTTCGAATGCCGTTAATGCGAGTTCTAATGATTTTTGGTTATTCTGGAAATTTATATCTTTGTTAGTCGCATACGCCCAAGCTAGGTTATTCAACGTGTCCACATGTGTCGAATTAATAGTTAGGGCTCTTTCATAATCAGCTATTTCTTTATCGAGATCTCCGAGTCTGCGCCATACTATACCTCGGTTGAAAAAAACGTCGGGATTCTGAGGATCGAGGTTTGCCTCCATCGTATAACTAGCTATGGATTTGTCTAATTTACCAAGCGCAAAATAAGCATTTCCTAGAAAAAAATTCGCACTTAAAAATCCAGGATCTATTGCTAACAACTCCTGAATTATATCGATCGATTCATCTACATTGCCATCCTGATACAAAAGATAGCCCAATCCGTAATAGGTGAGCGGATTTTGAATGTTGGTATTGATCGCCCATTTATAATCGACTATTGCTTTTTCATTATTCCCTAAATCTACCCAGAGATCACCGCGATTACTGTATGCTTCAGGAAATTCGGGAGTAATTTCTATTGCTTTATTAAAATCCACTAAGGCTTTTTCGAGTTCGCCTTTCCGATGCCATGCCAGCCCCCTATTTGCGTATGCGTAAGAATATTCATTGTCAAGGCTTAAAGCTTCGTTATATGCAGCAATAGCATCGTCGTATGCTTCAAGGAAATAATACGATAAACCCTTATTAAAGTGGGCACCAGGATCGATCCGCCCGATAGCGATAAATTCATTAAAATCGGAAATAGCGCTTGGATGTTGCCCCAATGCCTGTTTTGATAGACCGCGGAAAAATAAAGCCAATCCTAAATCGACAACTAACAATTCGCCACTATCAATTGCCTTGTCTAACATGACAATAGATTTGTCAAATTCGTAACTATCATGCGCAGCTATTCCTTCATTCAGAAATTCTAGCCCTGACGCATTTAAATGGCTTGAGCCCAATGCAAGAGTAGTCACGGTCAGAACTAAAACCGCTGTTCTTATTGAGAGTAAAAATCTTGGCAAAATGAATCTCATATTTATTTTTTTGACCACTCTGGTGCGAATGCTTACAAAAGCAATCATATATCCAATGTCTCATTTGGGCGAATTCCCGACATTAAAGCCCACTACCTAGAACGACCGCGTCTTCGAAATACCCAAAATACGAGAATAGCCTCCTGAAAAACATCTAAACGCCAGAAATTGTTAGTAATTCTGCCAGTTTAAACACCCATCAATCGCTTCAAATGCTTCTCAATGCCAAACACATGGTCATCTTTAAGCCCCATTTCCCTCAGAGATTCGGCCAGGCCGAGTAAATAATCCCGATTCGGCCCGCTGGGGCCGGAAGCATTGAATATCTGCAATGCGATATCGTAGTCGCTGGCGTCACCGAGGAAGGCTTCATTGTCCGGGGTTGCAATATATATGAGACCCGGCTCGATACTGCCATCATCAAACTTCATATCGATAAACAGGCGCAGATAACCATTTTTTTCGCGCACATCAAGCTGTTCAAATACCGACGAATCAACCCGAA
>JAAEOZ010000665.1 GCA_024222685.1 Gammaproteobacteria bacterium
GCAGTAATTATAGCGCCGTGTAATCTCTCACCCGGATAGCAATATAATCCGGTGAAGTAGCGTAGGCTGGTTGTGGCATCCAGGTAAAGTGCATCAACACCAGTTTCTTTCATGCGGTTTCTAAGCCGATCAATCCTCGAAAGATGTTCGTCAACACTAATGGGTACCGCCTGGTCGCGTACCGAGTATAGTTTGGTTAATTCTTTTTCAGCCGTCGAGCCGCCTATTCCACATGCCACCTGTTTTCCCCTGTTGAAATAACCGGATTAAGATAACAGGATATCGATATAAATATCGACCTATCAAACATTATTCCTGCTTATATTAGACCCGATCTTCGTGCTAGCATTGGTCTGCATATTTTTCTGGAATTCTTTGAATGACCATAGCTAATTCTGTACTCGATATGATCGGTAATACACCAATGCTGAAACTTGGGCATTTCGATACCGGCCTCTGCGAGTTATTCGTTAAACTCGAAAATCAAAATCCCGGTGGATCGATCAAGGATCGTATAGCCGTAGTGATGATCGAAGCAGCTGAAAAAGAAGGCAAGATCAAACCAGGTGGCACTATTATTGAAGCGACAGCAGGCAATACCGGCCTTGGACTCGGTCTGGTCGCTGCACAGAAAGGCTATAAGCTGATTCTGGTAATTCCTGACAAGATGAGTCCGGACAAGATACGTCATATCCGCGCAATGGGTGTCGATGTACGTCTAACACGGTCCGACGTGCAGAAAGGCCATCCCGAGTATTATCAGGATTACGCCAGACGCCTGGCCGAAGAAATTCCAAATTCACATTACATTGATCAGTTTTCCAACCCAAACAACCCACTCACTCATGAAGTTGATACCGGCCCGGAAATTTTTGAGCAAATGGATGGAAAAATCGACGCCATGGTGGTCGGTGTCGGCTCCAGTGGTACGGTTACCGGACTTGGCCGCTATTTTAAGGAACATGCTCCGGACTGCGAGATGGTTCTGGCTGATCCGAAAGGTTCTATCCTGGCAGACCTGATTAATAGCGGCGTTATGAATCAGGCTGGCTCCTGGCTGGTAGAAGGGATTGGTGAAGATTTTGTGCCATCAATCTGCGATCTCGATCTGGTCAGCAAAGCCTATTCAATCGACGATGGTGAGGCATTTGAAACACAACGTGCACTGCTTGAAAAAGAAGGCATTATCGCTGGTTCATCAACCGGCACTCTACTCTCAGCCGCGCTCAGGTATTGCCGTGAACAAACCACAGCAAAGAGAGTAGTCACGCTGGTGGGTGATACCGGTAACAAGTATCTGTCAAAATCTTTTAATGATTCCTGGCTGGCTGATCAGGGCTTACTAAACCGCGAAAAATTTGGTGATTTACGCGATCTCATCGCCCGTCCTGCCGATACCGGTGACATCGTCACGGTAACCTCTGACGATAATCTGGTAACAACTTATAAACGCATGCGTATGTTCGACGTCTCACAATTACCTGTTATGGAGAATGGTAAGGTAATCGGATTAATTGATGAATCCGATATCCTGTTTGGCATTTATAACGACGAGCAAAGCTTCAACAAAAAAGTGGCCGATGTCATGGTCACCGATCTGGAAATTATTCCACCCGACGCAAAGATCGATTCGATACTACCTTTGTTCAGACAGGACAAAGTAGCCATTGTCGCCAGCGACAATACATTTTACGGCCTGATTACCCAAATTGATCTGATCAACCACCTACGTAAGGCAACCCTGTAAATGAGCAATAGTAATAAAAAGACCGGTTTTTCGACCCGGGCTATACATGCTGGTCAGCATCCTGATCCTTCTACCGGCGCGGTTATGACGCCAATTTATGCAACCTCGACTTATGTCCAGTCCAGTCCGGGTGTACATCGTGGTTATGAATACAGCCGATCTCAAAACCCGACACGTATGGCTTACGAGCGTTGCGTTGCCGACCTTGAAAACGGCAGGGCCGGATTTGCATTCGCTTCAGGACTTGCTGCTTCGGGGACGATTCTTGAGCTGATAGACAGTGGATCGCATGTTGTCGCGATGGATGATCTATACGGTGGCAGCAATCGACTGTTTAACCGAGTACGTTCACGCTCTGCGAATATTGAATTCAGCCTGGTTGATTTAACCAGCCCGGAGAACTTTGAAAAAGCGATCAAACCCAACACGCGCATGGTCTGGGTGGAGACACCGACTAACCCATTGTTACGTTTGGTCGAGCTTACTGCAATTGCCAAAATCGCACAGGAAAACGACATACTCGCGATTTGTGATAACACTTTTGCAACTCCATACCTGCAAACACCTCTCGACTTCGGATTCGATATTGTGATGCATTCAGCAACCAAATACCTGAACGGCCATTCCGACATGGTAGGTGGCGTTGCAGTCGTCGGCGATAACGACGAATTAATCGAACAAATGGCATTTCTGCAAAACTCGGTGGGTGCCATCGCAGGGCCTTTCGATGCTTTCCTGGCGATGCGTGGCTTAAAAACACTGGCATTGCGTATGCGCCAGCACTGTCAGAGTGCACAGCAAATCGCTGATTATCTCGAAGCGCATCCAAAAGTAGAACAGGTTTATTACCCCGGCCTGAAATCACACCCACAACACGAGCTCGCGAAAAATCAGATGAATGGTTTTGGCGGCATGGTTAGCGCGGTGTTAAAAGGCGGATTATCCGAGTCAACAAAATTTCTGGAAAACTGTGAGCTGTTCGCACTCGCCGAAAGTCTGGGTGGCGTGGAGAGCCTGATAGAACATCCCGCCATTATGACGCATGCTTCGGTACCCGAAGATCAACGCGCACAACTGGGTATCAACGATTCGCTGGTGAGGCTTTCAGTCGGCATCGAAGACACCGAAGACTTGATTGCTGAGCTTGAGTATGCGCTATCTTTGATTTGAAGATAATATCCTTCAAGCAGCAGTTTTTAAATTACTGGATCCACTGCGAAACTGTTTCAACAAATTCACCTGTTTCAGTTTGACTTTTTCCCGATTAGCTTCCTTAACAGGACCATAGCCTCGAAGCTGTTCTACGCTTTGGCAAAGTTGTAGCGCTATATCATAATTTTCTTTTGTTAAACCGCCCTTAACCTGATCAAGAATTGCCAGATAGCTATCAACATCTTCACGCTCCAGTTTTCTCTCTGGCGAGTATCCAAAAATATCAAAAGCAGTACCACGTAAAAACTTTAAACGCCGTAATACAGAAAACAGGCTCATCATCCATGAGCCAAATTCACGCTTGAACGGTCGACCGGTATTCCTGTCTATTCGCGAAATAATCGGCGGCGCGAGATTAAATTGAAGACGAAAATCCCCTTCGAACTGTTCGCTTATCATTTGAATAAAATCAGTTTCACAAAATAACCTGGCAACTTCGTATTCATCCCTGTATGCCATCAGGTGAAATAAGTTTCTGACTACTGTAAATGAAAGTGAATCAGGGTCTTCGGAACTATTGTCAACTGCCCTTATCTGATTCACGAATTGTCTATACCTGTTGGCATAATCAGCATTTTGATAATCAACAAGACGCTTCACCCGATCTTCAATCAATTCATCAATTGACATGGTTTTCAGTGCTGGCTCCTGATGAATCAATGAAACTACTTTTTCAGGATTATGCGCATAGCGTCTGCCCCACTGGAAGGCCTTGCAGTTAAACTCGATAGCAACCCCGTTCATTTCGATGGCCTGTTCAATTGCTTTTGAAGAAACCGGTACCAAACCCGACTGCCAGGCATAACCCAGCAAAAATAGATTGCTGGCAATTGAATCGCCCAATAACCTGGTTGCAATACGGCTCGAATCCAGGAAGTGTGTCTTCTCGCTACCGACTTCGGCTTTTATTTCACTTTTCATTGCATGCTGTGGAAATCGCATGTCCGGGTTCAGGATAAACGCGGATGTCGGTACCTCTGCCGCATTAACCACCGCATGCGAGCGTTCGGTCGATACTTTTCCCATGGCTTCGTAGCCAGAACTGACAACCAGGTCGCAACCCAGTAACAGGTCAGCCTCACCGGCAGGAATTCTTACCGCATTGATTTCGCGTCGACGCTGAGCGATACGGACATGACAGACAACCGCCCCGAACTTCTGCGCCAGACCTGTTTGATTCAGAGTAGCACAACCTTTGCCTTCGATATGCGCAGCCATCGCTATGAGAGAACCAACAGTTAATACACCGGTTCCACCAATTCCGGTAATGACGGTATTCCAGGGTCGATCCAGCGGTGCCAGAGTCGGCTCAGGTAATGACTCGAATAACCGATCAGTATCGCTTAAATCGATGGCCTGTTTCTTAAGCCGACCACCGTTTACGGTTACAAAACTTGGGCAGAATCCTTTCACACAGCTGAAATCTTTATTACAGGCACTTTGGTCGATTTGTCTCTTTCTACCCAGTTCGGTTTCTAACGGCAGTACCGAAAGACAGTTTGACTGTAGTCCGCAATCTCCACAGCCTTCACAGATTTCGGGGTGGATAAATACGCGCTTTGCTGGGTCTGTCAAAACTCCTTTTTTGCGTCGGCGTCTTTTTTCAGCGGCACAAACCTGCTCATAAATCAGCACCGAGACACCCTTGAATTCCCGCAGTTCCCTTTGCAAAGCATCCATTTCGTCACGATGATGCAGACTATAACCGGAAATAGATTGAAACTGTCCCGACCATTTTTTCGGATCATCGCTGACCAGCGTAATTCGCTTAATACCTTCGCCACGTATCTGGTAAATCAAATCCTCGATATTTAAGCTTCCATCAATCGGCTGACCACCGGTCATCGCTACCGCGTCGTTATAAAGAATTTTGTAAGTAATGTTTACTTTAGCCGCAACACTCGCACGAATGGCCAGTATGCCCGAATGAAAATAGGTTCCATCACCAAGGTTCTGGAATACATGCTCTGTAGAGGTAAATGGTGCCTGACCAATCCAGGTCGCACCTTCGCCACCCATTTGAGTAAAGGTTGAGGTCGCCCTGTCAGGCATCCAGGTAGCCATATAATGACAGCCGATACCGCCCATGGCTCGACTACCCTGCGGTACTCTGGTTGAAGTATTGTGTGGACAGCCAGAACAATAATGCGGCACACGATCGATACCTCCGCTATAGCGCGCGAGCGATGCTTCCTTTTGTCTGATCCATTCGACACGATTATTGATGGTTTCCGAACATAGAAAGTGACCGACCCTAGCAGCAATCGCCAATGCAACAGTCGCAGGGGTTAGCTCGCCGAGATTACTCAGTAAATCATCACCGTTTTCATCAAACTCACCGAAAACACGTGGCCGACCCTCAACCGGGTAGTTATAAAGCTGACCGGTTAATTGATCCTCGATTATCGAACGTTTCTCCTCGACAACCAGAATTTCTTCCAGACCGTCGGCGAATTCATGGGTAGTAACTGGTTCCAGTGGCCAGCTCATACCAACTTTATAAACGCGCAGCCCAATTTGTTCGGATAAAATCTCATCTATGCCGAGGTCTTCCAGCGCCTGCATGACATCGAGATAAGCTTTACCGGTGGTGATAATTCCAAACCGGGGTTTGTTACTGTTAATAACTATCCTGTTCAACCGATTCACGCGCGCGAATTCACGAGCAGCATAAATCTTGTATTTGTTTAATCGCCGTTCCTGCGCAAGAGGTGGATCTGGCCATCGAGCATGAACACCATCTTCAGGTAATTCAAAATCCTGCGGGATAGTGATATTAATGCGTTCCGGGTCAATATCGGCAGATACTGCCGAGTCCATATTTTCGGTGATAGCCTTTAACGCTACCCAGCAACCGCAGTAACGCGACAACTCCCAGCCATAGATACCGAGATCGAGCACTTCCTGTACATTACAAGGGTTTAGTACAGGTACCGAAGCGCCAATAAACATATGCTCGGACTGATGCGGTAAGGTCGATGATTTACAGGCATGATCATCACCTGCGACTGCGATGACACCACCAAATTTCGACGTGCCAGCTGCGTTGGCATGTTTTATGACATCCATACTACGGTCGACACCAGGACCCTTGCCATACCACATGCCGAACACGCCGTCGTACTTTGCGCCCTCAAAAACATTAGTCTGCTGTGATCCCCACACCGAGGTAGCGGCAAGGTCTTCGTTGATGCCGGGCTGGAAATGTATCTGATGCTTATCCAGCCAGTGTTTGGCCTTCCACATGGCCTGATCGACTCCGCCGACGGGAGACCCGCGATATCCTGATACATATCCCGCTGTATTCAAATCACGACTGAGATCGCGCTGGTGTTGCAACATTGGCAATCGCACCAGTGCTTCGATACCGCTGATATAAGCTCGGGTGGTATCTAGCGCATACTTATCATCAAGAGAAACCCGGGGTGATTCTGCTGTTGTTAACTGCTTCATCGTGCTACTCCGAATAGATAATTCGTTTATATTATTGACAGTAAAAGAAATATTTATTTCATTTTGATTATATTTCCTGCTAATGTTGCATAAATTAATTACAAATCCTTTCAAATTTAGATAAATAATGACATGAAGTTATCAAATTATGATATTTCTATCCTTGATATCCTACAAACCAACGCCAGTCTTAGCAGTAGTGAAATAGCTGAAAGGGTAAATCTCTCGCAATCACCCTGCTGGCGACGCATAAATCGTATCGAAAAATCCGGGATAATCAAGAAGCGCGTTGCGCTACTCGACAGGTCGCTACTGGGAATGGAAGTAGTTGTCTTCGCGTCTGTAAAACTGACTACCGCTGCGCGGCAGAACATGGATGCATTTGAGACAGAAATGCGTAATCATTCTGAAGTCCAGGAGTGCTACACGATTGCCGGAATCTGGGATTACATGCTTAAAATTGTTACCCGTGATATCCGGCACTACGAAAAATTCGTGCGTAATACCCTTTCGGTAAATTCTGCAATTAGCGAGCTCAATTCGCATATTGCCGTTACTGAAATTAAAAATAGTACCGAGCTACCGATTCATACACAACTTTAGCACTAGTACTCCTTCAAGGTGATATTGAAGGAGTACTAGGCCGATTCGAGCTTACGTATTTTTTCGACTTTAGCGGTTTTCGGTCGGTTCTGGTTATCATATTGAGCGAGTTGATTCTCTGTCTCCATCATATAATCCCTGGTAATGGGTAAAGTATCGATTTCACGTGTTATCTGCATTTGCAACACAGTAATGTACTGATCTTTAAACACCATTTCACAGCCGAGCAGGTATAATTCCCACATTCGGCAGAATCGTTCATCGTATAAATTTTTAATCTTATTACGGTTTTCCAGAAAGCGCTGATACCAGCAATTCAGTGTTCTGGCATAGTGAACTCTCAGATTTTCCATATCAGTAAGCCACAGGTAATTATGCTCTATCGCACTCGTTAACTGTGAAGGCGTGGGCAAATAGGCTCCTGGGAATATATATTTACGTACCCATGCGCCGATAGGTTGTGGTCGCCCCATTCGTGCGATCGTGTGGATCAACGCGACTCCATCGGGTTTCAGTAACGACTTAACCTTTCTGAAATATTCTCGATATTGAAATTGGCCAACGTGTTCAAGCATTCCCACCGATACGATTCTATCTACCGGCTCACTCAGGGTTCGGTAGTCACGTAGCTCAAATTGAACTCGATCTTCAAGGCCAAGCTCCCTGACACGCCTGTTAGATAAACTATGCTGTTCTTCGGACAGTGTCACTCCGATCACTTTACAGTCGAAGTTTTTTGCCAGATATATACCCATACCTCCCCAACCTGAGCCAATATCGAGCACCGTCATGCCGGGTTTAATATCAAGCTTGGCAGCTATATGCCGTTTCTTCAACAATTGAGCGGTTTCAATATTTTCATCCCCTTCAGCAAAATAAGCGCAGGAATATTGCATGTCAACGTCAAGAAACTGGTCGTACAGTTCGGCAGATAAGTCATAATGGTGGGCCACGTTACGACGAGCCTTTTCCATAGGATTGTAATGTTGAAGTGAAGCGAGAACGCTATAGAAGATTCGAAAAAGCTCACCAACCCAGGTTTGTTCGAGTATATTCTCCGAGCACCCCCAGACATGTAGAAAATCTCCCAGACTGCCCTGGTCAAATACCAGCTGTCCTTCCATATAGGCTTCGCACCAGCCCATCGAGGACGCAAACATCAGTCGTCGTGTAATTTTTGGATCAGTAAGCCGCATAACGATCCGGGGACTGCCAAAATCACATATTTCGTGCCTGCTACCTCTAGCATCGATCAGAGTCAGGGCACCAAATCGGATTACCCGCCGCATGTTGGAAGCTAACATCATCTTATTCCTCCCCATAAATCATTCGACCAATAGGTATAACAGTTAATTCTAATAAATATTGAACTGTTTTTGCTATGCCCTTTTGACTTCTGCACGTTTAAGTTATTTAATTGCTGCGAGGCTTTGTTCCAAATTTATGATGCGATTCTTGTATCTTCTGGGCAGGCATTAAAATAACGCTGGCAAAACGCCAGGAAAACATAATTTAGAGACTCCACCTTTGGACATACAACGCCTGCTTACCAGCCTTAGTCTAAAAATAATTATTCAATTTTCAGTTGCGATTCTAGCTATTGCAGTAATGATTGTCTGGAACCTGGATTTTATCAATCAATTCTATTTCCAGAATCAACAAACACAGACCGGCATCATTATCAACAGTGTTATAGCTGGCCTTCTTGTCAGCGGTTTAACTGCGATTTTACTGCATTTGATCCGATATAGGCGAGAAGAACGGGCTATCGTTCTATTTGTTAATAATATCGAATCGCTAAGACCTGATCTGACCCACGGTGTTCCCGATAGTTCGATAGTCGTAAAACGCTACTCAACAATGCGCTCAATCCAGGCGGCAAATGGTGAAATTAACCATAACGCCCTTTCAGCTATGCTGACTGCAGATGAATCCACACGCTTTGGTTTAATCCGCTTTATCAACAATATCCTTATCCTGACTGGTGTTTTCGGCACTATCGTATCGCTATCGATTGCCCTGCTGGGTGCTTCAGACCTGATTGATTCCGCTGCAGCAAGCCTGGGTGGTATGGGTCTGGTCATCCATGGTATGTCAACCGCGTTATCCACAACAATAACCGCTATCGTCAGTTACGTGGTATTCGGATATTTCTATACTCGCTTAAGTGATGTACAAACACACCTGCTGAGCGGGGTAGAACATTTAACCTCAGTATATTTGCTGCCACAAATGGTCAAAACTACCGAAGACGTTGCCTTCGAACTGGATGAACTGGTGAAGTCCGTCAACGAAGCCGCTAATAATTTGAAGCTAACCCAGGAGATTTATCAGGCTTCCGCTCTCGCCCTGCAGGAAAATATTAACATGAATCACATTCAGGCCGAACAGCTTCGCAATGAGTTCAGCGAAATCAAATCGCTACTCAGAGAGGGTTTTAGATTACCTGTCAGGTCGATGACTGAACAGGATCAATAAAGCACCGTGGAATCCACTTTCGCTCCAATAGGCCAGCATCAGGGGGCCAGCGGTGAAAACAGTTTCTGGCCGTCATTTACCGATATTATGATGGTCATTACCATGATATTCCTCATGGCGACAAGTCTGTTGGTGGTTCGTAACTGGCAACTGGTTTCTGAGCTAAAGGAAAGTATCGCAGCCGAACAGGTTGCTTCCCAGACCATTGAAATTACCGTCCAGGAAAATGCCACCCTGGAAGAACGCCTCGCCAATGCGGAACAGAGTAATTCGATTCTGCGTTTGCGCGCGCTTAAAAAGGAAGAGCAACTGCAAATCGCTAACGAGAATATTCGGCTACAGCAACAAAATATCAACCGCCTCGAAAGTAACGTTTCGCAATTAATTCAAACGGTTAAAAATGCTGATAATGCAGCCAGGGTAGCTGAACTCGAAGTCGAACGCCTCGCAGCCGAAAAACAGACACTGGCAAAACTGTTACAAAATATGGAACAGCAGCTGGCTCAGCAATCCCGGCAGGCGGATGAAACGCGTAGTTTAATAGCCGAACAGAAACAACAGATAGAACAGACCAGTCAACAGCTAGCCATTGCCCGTAATACAATTACATCACTAACCGAATCGACTACAAACCAGCAACGAAGCATTTCGGAATTGACTCAGGAAAAGCAACTTTTGAGTCAGGAAATAGAGTCATATAACCGGCAATTACTGGCACTAAAAGGTGATTACGACATCGTAAAGTCCAAATACGAAGAACTCATCAGACCAGCCCGTTCAGCTAAAGGTAAATTCATAGCTGAGGTCTACTATGTAAGAAATCAAAACGGCGAAATCATTCGTTACAAGCAACCCGGTGATACCGAGTTTATCAACCTGTCACTGGCTGAAGTCGAAACAAGGCTCGATAAGTTGAAAATTGAAAAAGGTAAAGATTTATACGTCAAGATTATTATTCCGGAAAACAGCGGACTGACTTATAACGAAGCCTGGTCTTTTATGCGTAATCTGCTGGCTAAGTACGATTATTATTATCAGGAGTGATTACATTCAAATCAGGGATGACAACTGCTACAATCGCGCCGCATTGTCCCCGTGGCACAACTGGATAGCGCGACGCCCTCCTAAGGCGTAGGTTGCCCGTTCGAACCGGGCCGGGGACACCATTTTCTATCCTTATATGTCAATTGGTTATGAAAAACGAAAAGCAGGGTTTATCCGGATTTAGAGCCGTGCCAATGCGTATTAATTGTTTGACTCGCTCATTCAGAATAAGTACTTATGGTTTATTGGCAAATTCATGATATTCAGCTCAGTAAATAGAGCCTCCATACTAACAATTTCTGGAAATTAAACGTACCACGCGAAAGCCAATCGTACCAAATCGTTTCTCGGGAAAAAAACCCAGGCGAATCGAAGCGTGTGCATTGGCAAGACTACCGCGCCAGGATCCACCGCGCACGACACGACGTACTTTTACTGTTGTCGAAACATCTTCAGGCGATTCATTTTCATACCACCCCCACTCCCCTATATTACCTGCCAGATCCAGAACGTCCTCGGACGAGGCACCCATTTTGTAAAGTCCAACCGTTGATGGTTGCTGCAAATTGTTAAAGCCAGAGTTATCAGATATTTCATCGACATTAGCTAAACCGCTTCCTGACTCGTCCCCCCATGGATAATTGCGTCCATCAGTTCCACGAACCGCCCGTTCCCACTGATGTTCAGTAGGCAGTTGTATACAATATCCAAGCCGATCACTAAGCCACCGGCAATAGGCTATGGCTTCATACCAGTTGACGAAGGTGCAGGGGCGGTTTAGTTGTCTCCAGCTCGATTTTCCGGGTTTGCGTTTCCATTCCGGAAGTTCGACCCACAGATCATCATCGTCATAAACTCCGTCTTCGATAAAGGCCCGGAATTGCGTATTCGTAACCGGGTAGCGAGCCATATAGAAGGTTTCGATCTGGCGGAGTTCCCTGTTCTCACCATACAGAAAATCTCCACCAGGAATTTTTACCCAGTCAATGTCTGGCAAACCCTGTTCATTCAGACCGACACCCGCTCTAGGGTCACCAAGTTCAGCGAGTCTGTCGCCATATTCCAGCCTTTGTTCAGGACTGATGGATGAATCTTCTAATTGTTTTAAAAGTGAATCTATTTCGTCAGGTAAAGTCATTGTCGATTCATTTCTTGTAGTTTCGATTTTTTGGCTACTTTTATCAAAACTCCTTTGCGGATTCTTTTGATTTAATTCGGTTTTCAATCGTTGGTAGGCTTCATGGCTGTCCTGATTATTCCATTCAATAAAATTAATATTATGGATATTACGAAAACCCAGAGGAGGCTTTACGTCATCAAACAAAACCGGCAGTAATTTCCTCTGATCAAGGCCTTCTGTGGCTTCGTCAATCACCCAACGAGATTTTTCTGAGGCCCTGGACCAACATACGAGTACGCAGCAAGCATCGTCTATTGCGGTACCAATAGCTTCACTAAGCGACAGACCTGCTGACAGGTTGTCCCGGTCCCACCATACCGACCAGCCTTCTGCCTCGAACAGTTGCGCCAGAATGGTTACTTTGCCACGATCTTCGCGAGCATAACTGATGAAGATGTGTCCGTTTGATTTACTCATTCAGGAAATATAATCCATGTTTTTAAGTGGGCTGGAAAAAAAGAAGCAGGTATGAGATCTGCCGGTAACGCATCGGAAAGATTGTTCTATAGCAGGTGGGATTTTGTGCGCCCATCGTTCTCCGGGCTGAATACCGTCAACATCACGCCACACTTTGAAACCCTGCTTATTCAACCGGGCATCAATTCTCTCCGCCCATTGCTGGTTTAAGGCTCCATCCTGGCGGTAACTGATAAATACGTGCTTACTTTCCATCATTGTCTGGCAAACGGGGTTTTTGTTTTATTTGATCATAAAGTATAAAAACCCGATTAACCAGAATCCGGGTAGGGAATATCTATGCAGCATTTTTTAAAACTTTATGTGAATAGCGTTACTTTGAAACCACCAAAGTTTTTTCCATCTCCTCATAATCCCCCAGCTGATACAGCCGATTTATTTGACTCGATGCACAATTCACGATATCTCGCAGTCTGTAACAACCGGCCTGAATGATACTGCTTTGCGAGCATCTCAAACTCATACCCAAAAAGTTTCACGGGGGCAGGCTCTATCTCGATATCAGTTTTAGTATTTGTGACAAAATCGTATTACAATGTGCCAGGGCCTGATTCTTCTTTTTGATTCAACAAGTTATAAGCAAATTCATTGTACTTAACTGGCCAGGAATCAGGCCGCTTTTATCTCAGTTAACAGGACAGCAGTGTTAAATTATTAAAACCAGTCTTTTGGCCAGCATAGAACAAAGCCTGAGAGAAAAACCAAAGTGAAACACTAACAAACAGCAAGAGGACGAATATAATGAAATATGTAAAATCAACCATTTGGCTGCTAGTTGCAGCCACAATCAACCTGATGATACTCGGTGTAGCTTCTGCAGACACCATCAAGATTGGGGAAATCAATCACTATAAAAGACTGGCAGCATTCGCCGGCCCCTACAAAAACGGAATCATACTTGCCCTCGAAGAAATAAACGGCGCAGGAGGTGTACTGGGCAAAGATCTGGAATTCATCTTCCGGGATGATCAGGGCAAACCCGGTGAAGCCGTGAAAATTGCTGAAGAACTGATGACCCGCGAAGGTGCTGTCATGTTAACCGGTACGATCCTGAGCCACGTTGGCCTGGCGATTTCGTCTTATGCCGCAGAAAAGAAATACGTTTATCTTGCCGCTGAGCCATTGGCAGACGCGTTGGTGTGGGCCAAGGGTAATGACTATACCTTCCGCCTACGTGCCTCGACTTATATGCAGGCAGCAATGCTAGCCGAAGAGGCCGCGAAAACTGGCGCAAAGAAATGGGCAACGATTGCGCCTAATTACGCATACGGTAAAGATGCTGTAGCTGCTTTCAAGAAAGCCCTGACCGCGATTGACCCAGGCGTTGAATTCGTCACTGAACAGTGGCCTGCCTTATTCAAGATTGACGCGGGAGCCGAGGTGCAGGCAATTGAACGCGCTAAACCCGACGCAATTTATAATGTTACTTTCGGTGGCGATCTGGCCAAATTCGTACGGGAAGGCGCGAACCGCGGCCTTTTCGAAGGGCGTACAGTACTAGGGCTGTTGACCGGCGAACCGGAATACCTGGACCCTTTGAAGGACGAAGCTCCCGAAGGCTGGATAGTCACCGGTTATCCCTGGTATGACTTCAAAAGTGGGCCCAACAAGGTGTTCGTTGATGCCTATCAAGCACGTTGGGACGCTCGTCCCGGCATTGGCTCTCTGGTCGGATATATGACTGTACAGTCTATCGCTGCGTTGATAACCAGGTCCGGTTCAACTGATACAGAAGCTTTGCGAGCAGCTTTCGCTGACTTGCAGGTATCCACACCGGTTGGCGCCATTACTTTCCGGTCTCAGGATCACCAGGCAACGATGGGGGCCTTTGTTGGCAGGACTGCATTGAAAAATGGTGTGGGCATCATGACCGGCTGGAAGTACAGGAACGGTGCAGATTATCTGCCATCTGATAAGGAGGTCGCTGAGATGCGAGGCGGCAACTGAGCTTCGAGACCGATCCGGGTCTGTTTCCATAGACCCGGATCAGACAAATCGAAATCTAGCCAACATATGACAAAGGCGCTGAAATGGGGTTGATAATCGCTCAAATTCTTACCGGGCTTGCCAATGCCAGTGCCCTCTTCATGGTGGCATCGGGCTTATCACTAATATTCGGTGTCACCCGAATTGTCAATTTTGCCCACGGTTCTTTATACATGCTAGGGGCTTTCGTCGGCTATTCATTGATGCAGGTCTTGCCCGGGATGATCGGATTTTGGGCATCGATCCTGCTGGCAGGGGTGATTGTGGGCCTGATTGGGGTCATCGTAGAACTACTGGTTTTAAGACCCGTCTACCGCGCACCTGAGCTTTTTCAGCTTGTAGCTACCTTCGGAGTGATTCTGGTCATTCAGGATCTTGCGCTTCTGATATGGGGAGCTGAAGATGTTCTTGGTCCGCGAGCTCCGGGGCTTAAAGGCATTATTCGGATTATGGGTGAACCAGTACCAAAATACGATCTGGCGCTGATTGCCATAACCCCGTTTATAGCGCTGGCACTCTGGTATCTGATTACCAGGACACGGGTCGGCATTCTGGTACGTGCTGCGACGCAAGATCGAGAAATGGTGAGCGCCCTGGGGGTCAATCAGGCCTGGCTCTTTACCGGGGTTTTCTTCCTTGGTTCAGCGCTCGCCGGACTGGGCGGAGCAATTCAACTGCCTAAAGGTGGTGCTGACCTGTTAATGGATTTCAATATTCTGGCATCAATTTTTGTCGTCGTTGTCGTCGGTGGTATGGGATCGCTTCCGGGCGCTTATCTCGCAGCAGTACTAATTTCAGTACTGAACGTTTTCGGCGTGGCATATATGCCCGAATCGACGCTTGTGCTGATGTTTGTAGTGATGGCCGTGGTTCTCATCATCCGCCCCTACGGCATGTTCGGTCGCGAGGAGATCGCAGGCGAACATGGTCAGGTCGGTGAACCGGAACGACCAATTAAACCGGCAGGTAGCCGGGTACGATTGCTTGTTGCCCTCTTCGTCGGCGTTCTGGCTCTGGTTCCATTTTTCGGTTCCAGCTTTAGCATGGTACTGATCACTGACATCGTCATATTCTGCCTGTTTGCTGCGAGCCTCCACTTCCTGCTTGGCATTGGTGGGCTGGTCTCATTCGGGCATGCGGCTTTTTTCGGCTGTGGTGCATATGTCTCCGCGCTCCTGATCACCTATACCGAAACACCCATGGAACTGGCCCTTATGCTGGCTCCGCTCGGGGCGGGTATGGCGGCGATCATCATCGGCTGGATTTGTGTACGCCTGACGGGGGTGTATTTCGCCATGCTTACTATGGCTTTCGCTCAATTGCTGTGGTCACTGGTTTTCCAATGGGGTGAGTTTACAGGTGGTGACGATGGCCTGGTGGATATCTGGCCCGCAGAATGGCTTTCGGGCACGATGGCCTACTACTATCTGACGCTCATTATTGGCATCGGTGGGATCCTGGTACTACGCCATGCCTCCCACGCGCCTTTTGGCTATTGTCTACGTGCGTCGCGCGATAGCAGTCGGCAGGCTGAGGCGATGGGCATAGACACGAAACGCACAAAATGGGTAGCTTTTTCTTTTGCGGGCGCGATGGCCGGTGTGTCGGGTGGGCTGTTTGTGTTCTCCAAAGGATCGATCTTTCCCTCAGAGCTGGAAATCGCCCGCTCCTTCGATGCCCTGATCGTTGTTTTCCTCGGAGGGGTCAAGACCCTGTCGGGCGGTGTAGTCGGTGGGGCATCACTTGAATCCATCAAGGATTTCATAACGCGCTACGAGTATTGGCGGCTGGCCCTGGGTCTGATGATTATCGGTATTGTGATCCTGGCACCTGAAGGTATCGTGGGATCGCTGCGTAGGGCTAGCGAGAACATCGGACTTTCCAAAAAGCCCAGGGGCGAAGCCTGATGGACGTTTTAAAAGTTACAAACCTGTCCAGGTCGTTTGGCGCAATTAAAGCTGTCAGGGATGTCAGCTTTGCTTTAGAAAAAGGGGAAATGCTGGCCATGATCGGGCCGAACGGAGCCGGCAAGAGCACCTGTTTCAACATGATGATGGGACAGTTGCGGGCCTCCTCGGGAACAGTGAGCTTGCACGGCGAAGACATAACCGGGCTCTCACCGCGTGACATCTGGCGCAAAGGCGTTGGCAGGACGTTTCAGGTAACTGCGACCTACCAGTCAATGACGGTTGTTGAAAATATCCAGGTCGCCCTGTTGTCGCATAACAAAAGGATTTTTTCATTTCTACCATACGCCCGCTCGCTTTATCGAGACGAGGCTCTGGGATATCTCGAAATAGTCGGCATGCGAGAGCAGGCTGATCGTCACTGCGCGGTTCTGGCCTATGGCGATCTTAAACGCCTTGAGCTGGCAATTGCGCTATGCCACGAGCCCAGCCTGCTACTCATGGATGAACCCACGGCAGGCATGGCTCCGAAAGAGCGTCATGAGTTAATGAGCCTGGCTTCCGAAATCGTGGCGCAACGCGGGATCTCGGTTCTATTCACAGAACACGACATGGATATCGTATTCGGGCATGCCCACCGCGTGCTGGTGTTGAACCGAGGCGAGCTCATAGCCAGCGGCAGCGTCACCGACATACGCGGCAATACCGAGGTCCAGGAAATCTATCTGGGAGGCGGAACCCTGTACAAAGCCGAGGGGGAAGATGCAAGTGCTTGAATTAAACGAGGTAAACTGCTTCTACGGAAAGGCCCATGTATTGAACAGCCTCGACCTGACAGTCGAGCATTCCCAGATTGTATCGCTGCTGGGACGCAATGGTGCGGGCAAGACCACGACCATGAAAGCAATCATGCAGATGGTGCCACCGAAAACCGGTCGCGTTCAGTTTCTGGGTGAAGATATTACCGGTTTTGCACCTCACAAGGTGGCGAAGATGGGCCTGGGTTATGTGCCGGAAGATCGCCGCATATTTACCGATCTCACGGTTCTCGAAAACCTCGAAGTTGGCAGGCAGCGCACGCGCGAGGGTGCGGTTACCTGGACACTTGACATGCTGTTCGATCTATTTCCAAACCTCGCCGAACGCAGGCACAACCGCGGGCGCGAATTGTCGGGTGGCGAGCAGCAGATGCTCACCATAGCGCGCACATTGATGGGTAATCCCAGACTGATCTTGCTTGACGAACCTTCAGAAGGCATCGCGCCACTGCTGGTAGAGCAAATGGCCAGGATCATCCTGTTGTTGAAAAAGGAAGGCCTGACGGTTCTGATCTCCGAACAAAACCTTCACTTTGCACAGATCGTGGCGGACGCTGCTGTTATAATCGAGAGCGGTACAGAAAAGTACTCCGGCACCTTCCAAGACCTGAACGCCCACCCGGAAATCCGCGATGCTTATCTGACGGTTTGATGATTTTTTTGTCTGATACCATCTGTTCGGAAGTCACCGGAATATCGGGTCGTATTATTACCCAACAATTTCAAGCGCCGCTGCCACGTTCTCCTCGAACAGGCCAAGAGTTTGGTAGAGCTGTACCTGATTGCTCAGGGAATCGGCGTTGAAGCCCTTAATCTGGTGGATGCATTTCTGATATTTCTGCTTGACCCGTTGTGGGCGGTTACTGGTTATAAGAAGCAGGTCGGCCGCGGCCAGTGGAGCCCAGTCATCGTTGCTGTAGTTGCACAGCGACGACTCGATCGCCAGATCGGTCGCGGCAACCAGTTTTGTGAGATGGGTTGTCATCTTGCGCAGTTCGCTTGCAGCAATATCCTCGTTATCGAATTCCAGATTCCAGGTCTCGCGATGCAACGTTGCCA
>JAAEOZ010000666.1 GCA_024222685.1 Gammaproteobacteria bacterium
CAACCCGGATACCCAGCTAAAAGTTCGATTTGTTACCGAAGTTGCCTGGCAGGCACATTTCGTTACCAACATGTTTATTCGACCGGATAGCAGCCAGCTCGAGAACTACGAGCCTGATTTCATCGTACTCAACGGCTCCAAAGCAACCAATCCCGACTGGCAATCGCAGGGATTGAATTCAGAAAATTTTGTCGCCTTCAACATGACCGAAGGTATGCAGATTATCGGTGGTAGCTGGTACGGCGGAGAGATGAAGAAAGGCATGTTCTCGATGATGAACTATTTACTGCCGCTACAGGGTATTCCTTCGATGCATTGCTCTGCGAATGTCGGTGAAGACGGAGATGTTGCAATTTTCTTCGGTCTCTCCGGCACCGGTAAAACAACCTTGTCGACAGATCCAAAACGTAAACTCATCGGTGACGATGAACACGGCTGGGATGACAGTGGTATCTTCAATTTCGAAGGTGGTTGCTACGCCAAAGTCATCAACCTGAGTGCCGAAGACGAGCCCGATATCTATCGTGCAATTCGACGCGACGCATTGCTCGAAAATGTTGTCATAAACAACGATGGCAACTGTGATTATGACGACAGCTCGAAGACAGAGAACACTCGTGTATCCTATCCGATTTACCATATCGACAATATTGTCCAGCCAGTCTCACGTGCTGGCCATGCTTCACATGTGATTTTCCTGACTGCTGATGCATTCGGGGTTTTACCACCGGTTTCCTGCCTAACAGAAGAACAGGCGCAGTATTATTTTCTATCGGGCTTTACCGCCAAACTGGCCGGTACCGAACGCGGTATAACAGAACCAACGCCGACATTTTCGGCCTGTTTCGGCAAGGCATTTCTGAGTCTGCATCCGACCACTTATGCCGAAGTTTTGAACAGCAGAATGAAACAACATAATAGTAAAGCCTACCTGGTTAATACCGGCTGGGATGGCAGCGGTAAGCGTATTTCAATCAAAGCCACTCGCGCTATCATTGATTCCATTCTCGATGGATCGATAGACAAGGCTGGAAATACCGAGATACCGGTTTTTAATCTGGCCGTGCCCACAGAATTATCCAACGTCGACAGCAAACTGTTTGATCCGCGTAATAGTTATAAGGATACCGCGGAATGGCAATCAAAAGCGGAAAAGCTGGCTTCATTGTTTGTCGATAATTTCGTTCAATATACCGACAATGAAGAAGGTAAGGCGCTGGTCGCAGCAGGTCCGAGGATATAGATCATTTAGTACCGAAACATACCGGACAAGGGGCTCACCCGGGTTTATCTATTAATGCCACTTTATTGGGAATAAAGTACCATAAATTATCGCAAAGTTTGCTTCCCGCTCGAATCACTTGCGTCCAGTCGATTCACAGGGTAAAAGGTTATCCACGTAACAGTTTTTCAGTTTGCGATGGCGGAAAAAAAATTTACAGTACTCGAAAATGAATGGATACCCCTGACCGATGGTCGGCAGCTCGCCGCCCGTATGTGGATGCCGTGCTCGACCAGAAATTCTCCGGCACCGGCGATTCTTGAGTACCTGCCCTACCGGAAACGCGATGGCACAGCAGCCCGGGATGAAGCCACTTATCCCGCATTTGCCGAAGCAGGCTATGTCGGTGTTCGCGTCGATATTTCCGGCACCGGCGAATCAGATGGTGATTTTGATGATGAATATTCTCCTCGTGAACTCGAAGACGCCTGTATAGTCATCGACTGGATAGCAAATCAGAACTGGTGTAATGGTAACGTCGGCATGATGGGCATTTCCTGGGGCGGCTTTAACAGTTTGCAGGTGGCCGCGTTACAGGCTCCGGCCCTTAAAGCAGTAATCTCAATCGGCTCGACGGTCGATCGCTATAACGACGATATTCATTATAAGAACGGCTGTCTACTGTCTTCCAACTTCAACTGGTCTTCGGTAATGCTATGCTACGCCTCGCGTCCACCCGACCCCGAGCTGGTCGGTGAGCGCTGGAAAGAGATGTGGTTGCATCGGCTCAACAGCCAACCGTTTCCACTCGAAACATGGCTGCAACATCAACGCAAAAACGATTACTGGATGCATGGTTCTATCAGCGAAAACTATAACTCTGTCACTATACCTGCGCTGGTTATTTCCGGCTGGGCAGACGGCTATCTGAATGCTCCGCCTGCAGCGGCAGCCAATCTGGGCAGTCATTGTAAAGCAATTAATGGACCGTGGATTCACAAGTACCCTCATTTTGCCTGGCCGAAACCTCGCATGGATTTTCTCGGCGAAGCTATAAACTGGTGGGATTGTTGGCTCAAAAATATCGATAACAAGGTTAAATCTCTACCCGCTTATCGCGCTTATATCACCGAGAATGTTAAACCGTCACTACGTCGGGAACATGACCCCGGACGCTGGGTCGGCGAACCTGAATGGCCATCACCTTCAATAAACATGCGGCAGTTTTACCTTGCAGAAAACAGGCAATTACTCGATGTGGCAGCTGAGACAGAAGAAGCATCCCTGTGTTCACCGCTCGATTGCGGTATAGCCTGCGGCGAGATTTTCACTCTCAAACCCGAATCTGAAATGCCGGGTGATCAACGCCTCGACGATGCCGGATCACTGGTATTCGATACCGCCAGTCTGCAGGAGCCTGTCGAAATTCTTGGTAGACCCAGATTACGATTGAAGATTAGCGTCGATCGGCCTCTCGCCAATATTGCCGTACGCCTGAATGACATACACCCCGGTGGCGTTGTTAACCGTGTCAGCTGGGGCGTTCTCAACCTTGCCCACCGTCATGGCAACGAACATCCGGAACCGATGACACCGGGAAGAACGGAATCGGTTGAAATCGAGCTGAACGAATGCGGTTACAGGTTTCTGCCGGGGCATAAAATACGCATAGCACTATCGACCAGCTACTGGCCGATGATTCTGCCACCGCCCGAGCTAGTAACTGCTAAAATCACATTAGGTAGCGAAACTTCGGTAAGCCTGCCTGTTCGAGCTGGGGGTGACCAGATTAAACTCGACGAACCCGATAACCCGAATCCGCTTCCGGTCTACAAAACCCATCAAGCAGCGCAAAGCCGCCGATGGGTCGAGAGAGATTTACAGACCGGGGAAACACAATATCAGGTCATAGATGACACTGGAGAAGAAGAAATGCCAGAGCATGGACTGAGAACCCGGCACTATCACCGGGAATGCTGGTCAATAAAAACTGATAATCCGCTTAGTTGCCAGGCATCAAGTCAATATGTAAGCTGGATGCGACGAGGCGACTGGTCAATTAAAACCGAATCAAAAAGCAGCCTGAGCTGCGATGCTGAAAATTATTACATTGAAGCAACTGTAACCGCATACGAGTCTGACGCACAGGTCAATCAGCGACACTGGAACAAGACCATTATGCGTGACCTGATGTAGCTGCTTGAAACTTTTAGCTTTAACCCTGAGACCTGAATACAATGGCAAGACTTCCTCGTTATTACATTAAAAATCAGCCCCAACATATTATTCAACGTGGCTTCGGCGGGATGGATATTTTCCATCACGACGATGACTATCTGCATTATTATGAATGGTTACAACTGGCAGCGGATCAGCATAAGCTGAAAATACACGCTTATATCCTGATGCCGGATCATGTCCATCTTCTCGCCAGTCCCGGCAGCGAAAACAGTATTTCTAAGACACTGCAATCGCTGGGTCGAAATTACGTCCAGTATTTCAACAACAACTATGGCCATACCGGTACACTATGGGAAGGACGCTATCGCGCAACAGTTCTCGACAGTAAGGAGTATCTGTTGTTGTGTAGTCGATATATCGAAACCAATGGTGTACGTAATAATATGGTTAAGCACCCGCGGGATTATGACTGGAGTAGCTATGGGCATAATGCCAATGGAGTCGAAGACCCTTTGATCAGTGAACACCGGATATTTTCCGCTTTGGGTAAAACAGGCAAAGAACGTAATAAGGCCTATCGCGCATTATTTAAAAAACGCCTGAGTGCCGAACAGGAAACCCTGATACACAATTCGACGATTAAAGGCTGGGCTCTGGGTGACAGCAAGTTTCTAGCGAAAATAGAAAAATCTGGTAACCGTAGAGCGACTCAGCTACCCCGCGGTCGCCCCAGAAATTACAAAGCTTAGGCAGGGTACGGGGCTGGAACAGCAATTCGACAGAAAAGGTGCGGCTGTAAAAATACCGCCGCCGCTTATTGTAGTCATAGTGATTGCCAGTGGCTACGGGCTGGATCAAATCTTGCCACTCCCTGTTACTCAGTCTTCCAGTCTGAATGTTACTGGCTATCTCATAATTGCTATCGCATTTAGTATTATGTTGATTGCAGCCTGGAGTTTCTTTCGGTTTAAAACGCATATCGAACCCTGGAAACCTACCAGCACAATTATCACATCTGGCATCTTCGGATTATCACGCAATCCCATATATACCGGCTTCTGTATTGCCACACCAGGTGTCGGCCTGGTATTAAATAGCTGGTGGATAATTATTTCCGTGGCGCCATTAATCTGGCTTTTGTATTCCCTGGTCATTCGACTGGAAGAGTCGTATTTATTGCGTAAATTCGGTAATGACTATCGAAGCTATCAACAACGGGTACGACGCTGGCTGTAGCGGCGGGATAAATCTTGCCGCTACAATGATATATGGTAGCTCGCGTTTAATACTGCCTGATTGCTACCAACCTTTATTTCAAGCCTCAATCGACTTCGACCCTTATTTTCAAAATACCTGATGAACTGATTGATCTCGCTCCCTGTTACCTCACACCTGCACACAATATCGCCATCAATGGGTTTGAGATAACGAATTTCCGCTTTAGATACCACCAGCTCACTGCTTATGTTTTGCGAGGCAGTAATATGCGTCACCAATGCCCAGCCGGTTAAAACTGCCAGCGAATAAATACTACCCGCAAACCCGGTGCCATGAATATTGACATTGGGTGCCAACGGTGCCCGAACACATATCGAATTTTCAGCCAGTTCGACGATCTCGAACTGCATCTCATCACTTAATGGAATAGCTGAACGAATTTTTTGCTGGAGATCTATTGCAGAAGCCATGACGATTAATATCCGAGTTGCCGATTGACCTGGTTTAACAACGGCTCGCCACTGCTTAAACGGCGATAGTTTTCCGCAATATCTTTAACTGCATCACCGAGATGCCAGCCGGAAATATGCGGTGTTAAAATTACTTTTTTATGTGCCCACAGTGGACTCGATTCGGGTAAAGGCTCTGTTTGCATAACATCAAGTACCGCACCCGCCAGTAAACCCGCATCCAGTGCCTTAGTCAATGCATCTTCATCGATCAATGTGCCCCGACCGACATTGATAACAAATGCGCCTGATTTCATCCAGCGAAAACTTTCTGTATTAAAAAGGCAGGTAGTTTCAGGCGTCGAAGGCAGCACAGATACCACGTAATCGGCTATAGACAAGACTTCCTGCAACTGCTCCGCCCCGGCAAAGCATTTAATACTGGAAAGATTTTTCAGCGTTCGACTCCAGCCGATGACATTGAAATCACAGTTGACAAAATTACCCGCAACCAGCTGTCCGATACGACCCAATCCCAGCACCGCAACTGTGGTTTCGCAAGCCCGACGTGGTGTATAAGCCAGCCACAGAGACCGCGACTGATTACGCTGATATTCACGCAGATGACGTTGTTGCTGCAATACATAAGCCAGAGCATATTCCGCCATTTCATGACCTGAAGTATCGGTACGTAAGCGGG